>DLME01000044.1 GCA_002479215.1 Syntrophaceae bacterium UBA7544 | reverse complement strand
ACCAATGGCGATACGCATTTGGGCGGTGAAGATTTCGACCAGCGCGTAATGGATTTTCTTGACGCAGAATTTAAAAAAGATCAAGGCATTGATTTGAGAAACGATAAAATGGCGCTGCAACGGCTCAAAGAAGCGGCGGAAAAGGCGAAGATGGAACTTTCCACTACGATGGAAACCGATATCAATCTGCCGTTCATTACCGCCGATGCATCCGGCCCCAAACACATGAACATTAAGCTCTCCAGAGCCAAACTGGAATCTTTGGTGGAAGAGTTAATCCAGAAAGTGGTAGAACCTTGCCGCACTGCGATCAAAGACGCCAATCTGACAAACAAGGACATTGACGAGGTCGTTTTGGTCGGCGGTATGACCAGAATGCCGCGGGTTCAGCAAAAGGTGAAGGAAATTTTCGGCAAGGAACCGCATAAAGGCGTGAATCCGGACGAAGTTGTGGCCGTCGGCGCAGCAATTCAGGGCGGAGTTTTGGCGGGCGATGTGAAAGATGTATTGCTACTTGATGTTACCCCGCTTTCTTTGGGTATAGAAACTCTAGGCGGGGTTATGACCAGGCTTATCGAGAAAAACACTACTATTCCCAGCAAGAAAAGCCAGATTTTTTCGACAGCTGCCGACAACCAGCCGGCGGTGAGCATTCACGTGCTTCAGGGTGAACGTCAGATGGCCTCCGATAGCAGAACTTTGGGACGTTTCGAATTGGTGGGTATACCACCGGCGCCGCGCGGCGTACCTCAAATTGAAGTTACTTTTGATATTGATGCCAACGGTATCGTGCATGTTAACGCAAAAGATCTGGGTACAGGTAAGGAACAGAGCATCAAAATCACCGCTTCCAGCGGTTTGAGTGAAGCAGAAATTCAGAAACTAGTGCGTGACGCGGAACAACACGCCGAGGAAGACAAGCGTCGCAAGGAATTAATTGAAGCGAGAAATCAGGCCGATTCCATGATTTACAGTGTGGAAAAAAATATTAAAGAATTTGGCGATAAAGTAGATGCGGCGGAAAAAGCAAAAATCGAAGAGGCAATAAGCAAGGCGAAAAAAGCTCTGGAAGGTGAAAATATTGAAGCCATCAAAAAGACTCAGGACGAATTGATGAATGTTTCACACAAATTGGCGGAAGCCATGTATGCAAAAACCGCCGGTGGTCAAGGTGGTCCTACTGCCGGTGATGGAGCACAGCAACAAAGCGGCGGGCAGAAGGCGTCGGGGAAAAAGGATGATGATGTAGTAGATGCCGACTTTGAGGAAGTAAAATAGCGAATAATTGAAGTAAAAAGCCCGAAACTGGATTCCAGTTTCGGGCTTTTTTATATGTCGACCCGTTAAGAAATATATTATAAAATGCAAGATAGGTGAGGTAACTATGGGTTGTTTTCCATTTGTACGAAAAATAATTCTTATAGCATGTTCCTGTTGTATGTTTTCGGGGATGGCAGAATTTTCCAAGGCTATTGCGGCGGAAGTAAATTCGTCAATTCCAAGCAATAAGTCTGAATGTACTGCGGTTCTTTTAAAAAACAGGGATTATTTACCGGCTTTGATAACGACAATTGATGAAGCTCAAAACGAAATATTAATGGCTTTCTTTTTATTTAAAGCTGGAGTAAAAAGTGAAAGTTATCCTGACAAAGTTTTGGCACATTTGCTGAGTGCTGTCAAAAGAGGTGTAAAAGTTATAGTGATTTTGGGAAATACCGGTGGCCGTGATCATAAACTTGATTCTGAAAATCAGCAGACTGTCGAGCTTTTAAAAGCAAAAGGGATGGAAGCGTTTTGTGATACACCGAAAAGGACGACGCATACAAAACTAATCGTGATCGATCAGCGGCTGGTTATTCTGGGCAGCCATAATCTTACACAAGCGGCTATGAAGTATAATAATGAAATATCAATTTTATTAGACAATCCTGAATTGGCCCAACGCGCCCGTGATTATATGCTGACAATTATGAAGGAGGCAAAATGAAGAATTATCGAATTTTGGCCAGAGTATTTATTTTGCTGCTCATTTTTTTTATTGCCTGCTGCGCCCAGCCAACAATCGTTGTTAAGGAACCTGTTCCGAGCCCGCCTGAGGAAGTAAAACCATCAGAAGTAAAGCCGCCGGAGGCCATACTTCCCCCAGTGAAACCTCCGTTGGTCAAATATAATCGCTATACTTTAGGGTGTGTGCTGCCTCTATCCGGGCAACATGCTGATTTAGGAAGCAAAGCATTGGATGCAATTTTGCTGTCCGCGGGTATGTTCGACGGGGAAAATAAAACGTTGTGGAAAGTTGTTGCGGAAGATTCCCACGGTTTGCCGGAAGGAGCAAGAGCGGCCGTAGAACATTTGGCCAATACTGAAAATGTTATGGCGATTGTTGCTGTTACTGGAACAGAGGAAGCTATCGAAGCTGCCCGTGAAGCTAATAAGTGGGAAGTTCCAATAGTCCTAATAACCTCCAAAGAAGGAATCACCTCCTTAAGCGAATATGTCTTCCAGCACTTCTTGACGCCTACCCAACAAATCAGGGCTGTAGTTAAATATGCCTTGGATGATTTGAACTGTGCAATATTTTCTATTTTATATCCTCAAGATGACTATGGGGAGGAAATGGTTAAAATTTTCCGTGCGGAAGCAGCGCTCATAGGAGGTAAAGTGGAAAGGGCAATACCTTATAATAAGGATCAAACGGATTTTACGGAAGAAATTAATAAAGTAACCGGTAATCTTATCAGCGCTGCAAAAAAAATGTCTTCTAAAAAAACGGAAGCAAAAACTCAATTAGCCCTTGATTTTGAGGCTTTATTTATTCCCGATTCGTATCGGCGAGTCAGGATGATAACTTCCCAACTTGCTTTTTATGATGTTAAAGGTATTAAACTTCTGGGCGCCAGCTTATGGAATTCACCGTATTTGCTGAAGAAAGGTGCGGATTATCTGGAAGGAGCTGTTTTTGCCGACAGTTTTTTTGCCAATAGTTTTTATCCGGAAACAAACGATTTTGTCGATGTTTATTACACGGCTTATAGCCGTGATCCGGAAAGTATCGAGGCGCTGGCTTATGATACGGCCGGAATAATCTTTCATGTCTTGGAAAATAAAGACATTCAAACGCGCCAAGAATTCATTAATGCTTTGATAAAAGTGGAAAATTATAAGGGTGCAACGGGAAATATATCTTTTGGTTCAGATAGAGTTGCTCAAAAAACTCCTTTTATATTGAGAGTTAAAAACGGAAAATTGGAACAGGTAAAATAGTATCGTAACTAATTATATTTATTGGGATCAATAATAGTAAAAATATATGCGTTTTTTACTTACCAACGATGATGGAATATATGCCAAAGGCTTAAGCTCTCTTTATGACGAACTTTCCCATGAGGCGGATTGTTTAATTGTTGCCCCGGAAATTGAACAGAGTGCCGTAGGACATGCTATTACCATTTTTCGTCCCCTGATGGTACGCCGCGCTACAAAAAACGGGAAATTTTTAGGCTATGCTGTTTATGGTACGCCGGCGGATTGTGTCAAAATAGGTATCAAAGAGTTAGCAGAAAAGCCGGTGGACATGGTTGTGTCGGGCATTAATCGGGGATCTAACGCGGGCATAAATGTCCTTTATTCGGGCACAGTATCCGCGGCAACAGAAGCGGTAATCATGGGCGTTCCCTCATTGGCTGTTTCCCTCGATACCCATAAGGAAGCTGATTTTACCTATGCCGCCAAGTTTGCCCGCAAGATGACCCGGTTAATCTTAAACAATCCAGAGCTTAAAGGCAGTGCAATTAATGTTAATATTCCCTGCCTTCCCCCTGAGAAAATTAAAGGGGTCGTAGTTGTTCGGCAAAACAAAAACAATATTGTCGAAACTTTTGAAAAGCGCGTAGATCCAAGAGAAAATACTTATTATTGGATTTCCGGTGAATATTCATCCAAGGAACGAAATGAAGATACGGATGTTGCAGCCCTGGCCTCCGGCTTTATCACAATAACACCTATTCAATACGATTTAACCAGATACGATTTGCTGGACACATTGCAACAAATGGTTCTGGATAAAGAGCTTTAGAGTAAAGAATACAATTAGTGCGTGAGCAAGACAGGGATATGGCTTTTGCGGAGAACGAAGGAAGTAGTACTGCCCAAAAGCAATTCGCGCAGACGATTATGACCATAAGCTCCCATGACCATTAATTCCACGGAACCTTCTTTTATAAACTTAATTATTTCTTCTCCTTCCTTGCCCTGCAAAATGATTACTGCGCAATCAGCGTTTTGTGCTTCTACAATATCCTCTATTTCGGTGGTGAGTGCAGCTGATTTTTGAGCGTCAGGGGAAATGACCACAACTGTCAGCGGCCAAACAGCTTGTTCGGATAATTTCAAAGAAAGTTTTAAAGCTTTTGCAGCCGGATCGCTGCCGTCATAAGCAAGCCCCATGCTTTCTATTTCCAGGAAAGTTTCGGGAGTGATCAGCACCGGTTTCCCCGAATTGCGGACAACGGCTTCGGCCACTGAACCAAGAAGCCCGCCTTCCTTTAAGTGAAAGTGTTCACCCTTTTTTGCCATCAGAATTAAATCGGCACTTTGAGATTCTTCGATGATTATTTGATTGATTTTACCAATCGTTTTTTTCACTTCAGCATTGATTCCTGATTCTTGACAACGTTGACGGAAAGCTTTTAATATAAAATCCGCTTTTTCGTTAAGAGATGTTTCCACTGCGTCAAAGAAACCGTCGTAAGGCGGCATTCCGACGGAGCCGGAAATATCTGTAAGCATCGGACCCTGGATCAAATTCACGTCCAGAACGTAAAGACCAATTAAAGAGGCGTTAAGTTTACGGGCGATATAAATTCCATATTCCAAAGCCGTGAGACTGTTGGCGGAGCCATCGGTAGGAATAAGAATTTTTCGCGTAGCGGTCATGATGTTTTTTTCTCTATAATGCAAACATGATTACTTTTCTTTTTTATCAAAATTGGCTAAATCTTGAAGCAAATCGGCAATATACTTTTCATCCCTAATATCGTCGGAAGCGTCACTACCTGTGCCCGGTTCGTTGGAAAGTTTTTCATTGAAAGACAGAAATTTACCGGCAAGATTTCCATTTTTGTAAGTAGCCTGTTCCTTTATCTGCCCGTTTTTGAAGTAAGTTATGTATTCACCTTCGCGTTTGTCGTTTATAAAATATCCTTTTTCCTTAATTTGTCCACTTTTATAATAGCAAATATATTCTCCGTTAAATTTGCCGTTTTTAAAATTTTCTTCTTCCTTTAATTGGCCGGTTTTATAATAAATTTGATATTTGCTATCGAGCTTACCATCCCTGTAATTTTCCTGCTCCCGGATGTGGCCGTTTTCATAATAGGAAATGTAGGGTCCGTCCATTTTGTCGTTGATAAAAGTTACATTTTCTCTCACTTGACTGTTATGGTAATAAGTAATCGCGGCTCCGTTTTTCTTACCGCGGACAAAGTGCAATTGCGCCATTATCTGACCATTATTGAAATAGGCAGTATATTCCCCTTCCAATTTGCCTTCCTGCAGGAATTTTCTTTCTTTAATAGATCCATTGGGGAAAAACAAATTTTTTTCTTCCAGAGTAACGTCAGATTTGGCCATAAAAATGTAATCTCAATTGTAATATATGCTCTGGTTTCATCAGTTGTACAATTGATGATATCAGGAGCACATTTTAATTTGATGAAGACAAAGCTGTTTTTAAACAATCCTTTATAATAATGCAACTAAAAAGATGAATTATTGATAAATCTAACCATCAGTGGCTATACAGTTGGCGAGCATTAATCCCAAGTGAATACCGTAGCTGCAATTATCCAATATGTTTGGCATAATAGAAAAAACAACAAAAAGCATAAATAACTTGATTGAGCTCAAAAGTCACGTTACAAATAGACTACACATTTTAATGATGGAGTATTCTCGCCGGTGATATGATTATGAATAAACACCGGGACCTTTGCATGATTATTAGTAAATGGAAGCCCAGGACAATGAAATGGAAAAAATAAAGTTGGGCATAAGTTCGTGCTTGCTTGGTGAAAATGTGCGTTATGATGGCAGGCATAAGCTGGATCGTTTTCTCAAGGATACTTTAGGAGAATATGTAGAATATGTTTCTGTCTGTCCCGAGGTCGAATGTGGCCTTGGTGTTCCACGAGAGTCCATGCATCTCGAGGGCGATCCCAATTCTCTCTTCCTAATTACGACCCGTACCAGACAGGATATGACACAGCGTATGGTAAAGTGGGCGCGCAAGCGAGTTACTCAACTGGAGAAAGAAGCTCTTTGCGGCTTTATTTTTAAAAGCGATTCTCCCAGTAGCGGGATGGAGCGGATCAAAATATATAATGAAAATAGAATGCCGGTCAAAAAGGGAGTGGGAATATTTGCGGGGATCTTTATCGCGTATTTCCCATTACTGCCGGTAGAAGATGAAGGGCGCCTTCATGATCCCGTGTTGCGGGAGAATTTCATCGAGAGGATATTTGCCTTAAAGAGGTGGCGGGAAGTCTTAAAGAAAAAAGAAAATAGAGGAAACTTGGTAGATTTTCATACAAAACATAAATTGTTGATTCTGGCGCACAGTCCCAGGCATTATCAGATGATGGGGAAGCTTGTGGCCGGGCAGAAAAGCATTTCCTTGCCCGAACTGAACCGGCAATATCAGGCTCTCCTTCTGGAATCCCTGCAGCTGAAAACCACCCCGAAAAAAAATACCAACGTCTTGCAGCACATGATGGGATATTTGAAGGAACAATTATCCATCGGAGAAAAGAAGGAACTATTGAAAATAATCAATCACTATCGCTTAGGCTATATTCCTTTGGTTGTACCTGTTACTCTTATCAGTCATTACGTTCGCAAGTACGACCAACCGTACCTTAGGGAACAAATTTACCTGAATCCGCACCCTCTGGAGCTTCAATTACGTAATCACGTTTGAAATAAATAAAATATTCTTGCTATCTTTTTATCCTAAATTTCAACTTGACAATCATTTGTTTGCTGTGCTACGGGGTCTCACAATTGAAAGAATAAGTTGAGCTGAAAAAATGTTGATAAATATTTCCAACAATAACTGGTGGTGGCAGACTTTAGATAATGTCTGCCCATAAGCTCGGACAAAAAGATGAGCATGGGCAGGGAAGCTCCTTCCCATGACTCCAAAAAATTATGGCAATGCCATGGGAAGAAGTATATTCCATGGCATTTTTTTTAGAATTATTCGTGAACCTCCAATTCCGATACGCTTCGCTCTCGGAATTGGTAAGTTGTAATGAGACCCAAGCTTCAGAAACAGAGTGTATAACCTAAAGGTCACGTCACCGCTGAAGCCTGCAGGTCAAATTATCCCGTGTGTGAAGCTTAGCGGGGCAATATAAATATCCCGCGAAGCGGAGGGTAGTGAAACTAAAAATAAGCTGGGGTATAATGCCCCACAGCTTGCTTGGGGTTCATACCCGTGATTCTTAAAATACTTAATAGAAGGAGAATAACTATGGAACAGGTAAAAGTACTACTGCAAGATCGTGAAATACCCAAAAAGTGGTATAACATCGTAGCGGATTTGCCTACACCGATGAAGCCGCCTTTGCACCCCGGCACCGGTAAACCGGTAACTCCCGGTGATTTGGCGGCAATTTTCCCGATGAACATTATTGAGCAAGAAGCTTCTGGTAAGCGTTGGATAAAAATTCCGGAAGAAGTATTGCAAAAGTATTTGCTGTGGCGTCCATCGCCTCTTTATCGTGCTTACAATTTTGAAAAAATGCTTAATTGCCCCGTTAAAATTTACTATAAACACGAAGGCGTCAGTCCTGCGGGCTCACACAAACCCAATGCCGCCATTCCTATGGCTTATTATAATAAGCTGGCCGGAACAAAAAGAATGGTTACCGAAACCGGCGCCGGACAATGGGGCAGCGCATTAGCCATGGCTACCCAAATGTTCGGTTTAGAATGCCGCGTTTATATGGTTAAGATAAGCTACGAGCAAAAGCCTTACCGGCGCATACTTATGAATACTTGGGGAGCCGAATGTATTCCCAGTCCGAGTAACTTAACGCAAGCGGGTCGAAATGTTTTAGCAGAGCATCCTGATTCTCCCGGAAGCCTGGGTATTGCCATCAGCGAAGCAATTGAAGATGCCGTGAGCGGTAAAAATGCACGTTACGGATTGGGCAGCGTCTTGAATCATGTCCTGCTCTATCAAACAATAATCGGATTGGAAGCGCAAAAACAAATGGAAAAAATAGGCGTTTATCCTGACGTAGTTATGGGGTGTTGTGGCGGCGGTAGCAACTTTGCCGGCATTTCCCTTCCTTTTGTCCGTGATAAGATTCACGGGAGAAAGGTGGAGATAGTGGGCGCGGAACCATCTTCCTGCCCCAGTATGACCAAAGGGCCGTTTGCGTATGACTTCGGCGATTTGGCCAAGACCACACCGCTGCTTCCTATGTATACTTTAGGCCATGACTATGTTCCCGCTCCGATACACGCGGGAGGGTTAAGATATCACGGTATGGCGCCGATTGTCAGTCATTTGGTCAAGGAAAAGTTAGTTGAAGCCAGAGCCTATGATCAACTAAAAACATTTGACGCCGGTGTCAAATGGGCGCGCACGGAAGGCTTTGTGCCGGCGCCGGAGACCGATCACGTATTGGCCGCCGTTGTAGACGAGGCTCAGCGCGCCAAACAAGAAGGAAAAGAAAAAGTCATCCTCTTTAACTGGAGCGGTCATGGTTTGGTTGATCTTGCCGCCTATGATGCTTATTTGTCCGGTAAGTTACAAGCTTATGAATTGCCTGATGAAGAGATCCAGCGGGCGTTACAAGCGATTAAGGATTTTCCCAAACCTTAATGAAGTTTCTGTAAAACTGCCTGTCTTGAGGCTGGGGCTTTTTTATCGAACCGCTTGTAGTTGGTAAGTTATTGAAATATTTTTGGTTTAAATAAGAAAACCGTCAAGAACAAAAAACTTGACGGTTTTTCTTTTTTTCGCCAATCTAACCGAAAATGAAAAAGGATATAAATAATAAACTGATCCGCTGTTCCCGATTGGGCGATGAAATCCCTTTTTCTTACTGTTTACAGGAGGCAGTAGAGTTACCCTGCTCGCGCCTTGTAATTTGCTGGATGATTTTTTTTGATGTAGAGAATTTTTTGAAATAAAATTTAGAGCCTAAGAAATGGGGAAAATTGTCAATTTTCAGCCAAAGGATAAAGTCATAAGCCTTATTGAACTAATTGAAACCGCGAAGGGAAAAAATGAAAAATTTGGATTTATTCAGTCTTGGGGGCTTAAATGATACAAGGACTTCGGCGCCGCTTGCCGAAAAAATGAGACCGCAAAATATTTCCGAATATATCGGCCAGCCTCATCTCTTGGGGGAGGGCTGTTTACTCAGACGTGCCATTGAAGAGGACAACCTGTTTTCCATGATTTTTTGGGGGCCGCCGGGTTCAGGAAAAACCACACTGGCCAGAGTTTTAGCAGGTGAGACCCAATCAAAATTCATCAGCTTTTCCGCCGTACTTTCCGGAGTGAAAGAAATTCGTGCGGTTATTGATGAGGCCAAAGAATTGTGGGAGACAAAAAAGAAAAAAATGGTCCTCTTTGTTGATGAAATTCACCGTTTCAACAAAGCGCAACAAGATGCTTTTTTGCCGCATGTGGAAAGCGGCCTGATTACATTAATTGGTGCGACCACGGAAAATCCTTCATTCGAAGTTATTGCTCCTCTTTTATCACGGACGCGGGTTTTGGTTTTGGAGCCGTTTTCCGAAGAAGAGTTGGTAAACATAGTAGAACATGCTCTAAAAGATAAACAAAAAGGGTTAGGCCAATTTTGCATCCAGATGGATCACGATACCATTCTTTATATTGTTCGTCTGGCTGACGGCGATGCCCGCAGCGCCCTGAATAATTTAGAAGCTATAGCGTCAATGGTGCAAAGCTTGCCTGTTGAAAAAAGAGTTATCTCTCTTGCACTTGCCCAAGAAGCCCTGCTTAAAAAAGCTCTTTTATATGATAAGGACGGAGAAGAACATTATAACTTAATCTCGGCTTTCCATAAAAGTTTACGTGGAAGCGATCCCGATGCCGCTTTATATTGGTTGGGGCGGATGCTTGTTGCCGGAGAGGACCCTCTCTATATTGCCCGGCGCATGATACGTTTCGCGTCAGAAGACGTAGGCAATGCCGATCCGCAGGCATTAATTATTTCTGTTGCTGCCCAGCAGGCCTTTCATTTTATCGGCCTGCCTGAAGGTGAACTGGCACTGGCCCAAGCCGCTGTTTATCTGGCAGTAGCCCCAAAAAGTAATGCACTTTACTCCGGTTTCGGCAGTGTCAAGGGAATAATTAACAAAACTGGATACTTGCCAGTGCCTCTGCATATTCGTAATGCACCAACCAAATTAATGAAAGAACTTGATTACGGTAAAGATTACAAATATGCTCACGATTATGCTGAAGCTTATGTTGCGCAGGAATATTTGCCGGAAAAACTGCAAGGGCAGGTATTTTATAAACCTAAAGGAACAGGTTATGAAAAAACCATTAAAGAGAGAATAGATGCCTGGCAGCAGACAAAAAAGAAGACTAAAGATGAACAATAATTTAATCTTGCAGAAAAGGAAAGGGAGGCTTGGTTGGAGCCTCCCTAGGAGTGAAGAGAGAAGGCTTGATGCCTTCCAGGTTATTCTGCTGTCGGCTAGTTATGCCCGTTATTTTTAGTCGACACTCTTAATAACTTAAACCTAACTAAAGCATTTATTGTGCCGTAATTGGGCTAATTATTTTAACTGCATGTAATAATTGATAAATAATTTAAAACATAGCCTTTTTGAAATAGATAAACCGTTTATATTATCGGCAATAAATGTCGGAAAATATATCCGCTAAATTTAAAATACATAATAAATACAAATATATAAAAATTATATACAATGTTTATCCCACCTTCGACAAAAATGTCGATTGTTTCTGGGATTAGCCGTTGACTTTTCCCTTGAATGGCTTAAGATGACCGGCAAAATGAGGCCTTAAGGATAAAAATGCGTTTTTTCAGAAAAAAAGAATTAATTGTTGGGCGTAAAGCCCGCAAGTATAACAATAGTTTTCTCCAACCTTTAGCGGTGGGTATTGTCAGCGCTGTTTTAGTGGCCTTAATCTTGATTATGGGGTTGTTGGATATTAGAAGAAGTGAAACCAACCTCGTAGGTTTTATGGAAGATCAGGCGCTAAGCACAATCAGCGTTCTGCAGCGGTTAACGGAAGAAAATTTTAAAAGTATAGTTGCTACGCCCGAAAAAGCAGGTTCAAATTTGAAAGATTCCCGTCAGGATGAAGCTGCTTATTCCAAAAAATGGGTGATTGAAGCAATTACAGAGATGGGGAGAAAGTTAGGCGAACAATGGAAAAAGGGTAAAGTAAATGATGATTATCTGAAGAAATTTGCTGCGGATAATAATTTTTGGTATCTGGCCGTCTTGAATCCGCAAGGAAACGCAATATATGAAAGCAGTCCTTTACAGACAGATATGCTGGATCCAAGAGAACTGAAAAAAGGCAACAGTAATTTAACGACTATTGAAATAATGGAAAAAATTCGCGAGAAACAAGGTATTGGCTTTGTTGCGCTCAGACGTAAGGATAACAGCGGCACAGTGGTTATAAACCTGGATAAAGAAGGATTAATCTATTGGAGCCTGAAAGTTGCCGTAGAAAAGGGAATAAAGAAAATCGGCGAAGGTCATGGAATAGTTTACATACAAATTATCAATGATCAGGAAAAACTGCTCAGCAGTGTCGGCCGGCCGATGCAAGGTTTAAAAAACAGTGATTTCGATTTTAAGGAAATATTAACGGGCAAAATAAAAATTGCCAGCAGAAAGTTGAATTCCGGCGAAGACAAAATTTTGGATCTAGCCGCTCCCTTATCTTTGGATAAAAAGGTGGTTGGTATCGTGAGAATTGGTCTCGACCGGGGATCTATGGATAAAATCATTGCCGAAAACCGCCAAAATATTTTTATCTTCATGTTTTTTATTGTCATCATTGCCTTATTATCTATGTGGCTGCTTTATCATGACCAGAATCGCCACCTGGCCGGAATTATTGAGATAGAAAGGCGGTTGGAGAAAGCAGAAAGGCTTTCCTCCCTGGGGCAGTTGGCGGCGGGTGTGGCACATGAAATTCGCAATCCCTTAAATGCTATAAGTATGGCCACACAGAGGTTGAAGAGGGATTTCATTCCAGTGGATTCAAGTAAAGCCGAAGATTTTCAGAATCTTTCCGGTGTTATCAGAGACGAAATTAAGCGTCTTGACGGAATCATTGAAGAGTTTCTTTCTTTTTCTAAAAGCCGCAGATTGGAACTGCGCGATTTTTCTATAACGGAAATTTTACAGAAAATTGTCAGTCTCATTCGAGAGGAGGCTTCGGCTCGCGGTATTACTATTGAAACAAAATGGCGGCTGACTCCGGCAATAATTCCGATAGATATAAATAAATTGCAGCAGGCATTTCTCAACCTGATCAAAAACGCCATGGAATCTATGCCTGCGGAAGGTAAAATTTCCATAACGGTGGATAAAGAAGGGAAAAATTATATTGTTGTAAGTATTGCGGATACGGGCTGCGGTATGACAGCTGAGGAAATCGAAAGGATTTTTAACCCGGAATACACGACAAAAGAAAAGGGTTTGGGGTTAGGCATACCTTTGGCCAGTGAGATCATCCGCGGCCACGGAGGAGATATAAGGGTGATCAGCCGGAAGGACGAAGGAACAACCTTTGAAGTTGTTTTGCCTTGTGAAAGATTGAGCGAAAGGCTGTAAATATGGGGGATAGTTACCCATGCAAAAAGTAAGCATTCTTATCGTCGAAGACGGTCAATCCCAGAGGGAGATGCTGCGCGATTTTTTGCTTTCCGAAGGTCACGTTGTAGCGGAAGCGGAAAATGGTAAAAAGGCTATTAAAACTGTTTTGAACGGTCATTTTGACTTAATCCTCCTGGATTACAAAATGCCCGGTATGGATGGACTGGAGGTACTGAAAGAAATAAAGCGCATCAATCCGGAAATAGATGTAGTTATCATTACCGCTTACGGCACAATAGAAACGGCAGTTGAAGCCATAAAAGTAGGAGCAATTGACTACATCACCAAGCCGGTGGAACTCGACGAATTATTAATACTGGTCAACCGGGTAGCGGAAAGAAGACAACTCCTTCAGGAAAATAAGCTCTTAAGGGAAGAATTAGGCAAAAAAGGTGTCACTGCCGATAAAATAGTTTACAAAAGCCCGCGGATGGCGGAAGTGATTAATATGGCTGGGCGCGTTGCCGCGAGCAAGGCATCTGTTCTGATTCAAGGGGAAAGCGGAACGGGAAAAGAGCTGTTGGCTAGGCTGATTCACCAATTAAGCCCACGGGCGAATAAACCGATTATTGTTGTTAATTGTGTAGCTCTGCATGAAAATTTATTGGAGAGCGAATTGTTCGGTCATGAAAAGGGGGCTTTTACCGGCGCGACTTCCCGCCGGATCGGTCGGTTTGAAGAAGCAGATGGCGGAACACTTTTTCTTGATGAAATAGGAGAGTTACCCTCGACAGTGCAGGTTAAACTTCTGCGGTTTATACAGGAACGCGAATTTCAGCGTTTAGGCAGTAATATTGATATTCACGTTGATGTCCGGGTAATCAGCGCAACAAATCGCGATTTGGAAATTCAGGTCAAAGAAGGGACTTTTCGTGAGGACCTTTTTTATAGGTTGAAAGTTGTGACCATGTCGCTCCCCCCTCTGCGAGAGAGAAAAGAAGACCTGCGCATTTTAATCGATCATTTCATTGATAAATTTGCCGGAGAAAATGGGAGAAATGTTCAAGGTTTGACCGCCGAAGCACGGGACTCACTTCTGAAATATGATTATCCGGGAAATGTGCGCGAGTTAGTCAATATTTTAGAGAGGGCAGTGGTTATTGCGCGTAATGAATACATTACAACGGAGGACTTGCCCTTTAAATCGGCATCCCCTTCTCACGATTCGGGTAAGAAGTCTGCCAGCCTTTTGCGGGAATCCGTGGAAGAGTTGGAAAAAAAACTGATTGCCGAATCAATGGAAAAGGCTCAAGATAACCAAACAAAAGCCGCCGAGATTCTAGGTATGTCGGAACGCATGTTGCGTTACAAGTTGAAAAAATACGGCTTAAAGACCTAATTGATGCGCTTTCTAACCTGGACAGAGAACAACCAAAAAAGGCAATTCAATATAGCAGTGGGTATAGCTGATCATTATTTCCTGAAGCGTTTTTTCATTTCTGTAAGTAACGTAAAATGTTTCCTTTCCTCGTCAATAATCTGATCAAGTGTTGCATGCTGAGTTGCCGGCACCAATTTTTTGATTTCATGATAATAAAGGATTGAATCCAACTCACGCTTGATGGCAAAATCAAAGGCGGCAAAGGTATCGGTCACTTTGGACAGTTCTTTATCCATGGCTTCTTTAGTAAAGATTATATTATTATCCACATAGGCGCGTAAATAATCGCTATATTCCCCTGCATAGCTCTCCGGTGGATTGTATTTTTCCATCTTCGCAAAGATGCCTTCAAAAGTTCTTTTATGAGCAACTTCTGCCTGCGCCAGATGGGCAAAAAGTTTTTTTGCTTCTTCCTGTTTGGCAATCTGTTCGGCAAATTTATAAAAGTTAATGCCGTTTTCTTCAATCCTGATGGCAACTTCCACTATATCACTTGCTTCAAAAACCCCCATACTGAACGCCTCCTAAATTCTGTAATCTAATATAAATGATTTCATCATATTTTTAGATCTAATGCAATAATTTTGCCTCCACTACGGCCATTTCTTTTTTTTGAAATAAATTAATATTACTAGTGTCCGCCAGCATGTCTAAATGCTTTTCCCGATAAAATGTTTCGTCATAACGGATAAGGCTAATTTCCGATTTTCCTACATAACTGTTGCCGATATGAATTAAGCTGCCGGGAGAAAAACCGGCCTTTTTCGATCATTTCACGACTCTGGATAGCATTTTTTATCTTACCGCTATGGCTTTTGTTTCACTCTTATAATTACACGCGTGTTTTGTGGCTTTCCTTCCGGGAAATAAACTCCGGCGGGAAGTACAATTTTTGTGTCAAGTGTTGTTGTAAAAAATATTTTTTGCAGGTCAACCGGTTCTGTCTCGATTTCTATTTTCTCGGGATTAACACGGGAATCTACCAAAACCCGAACCCTGGCTGGAGTTATGCTAATCTTTTGCAGGGAAATGTTTTTCGGCAAAGAGTTTTGCGTACGGATTTTTACAGACAAAGTCCATGAAATAAGTTTAGTAGCATAAATATAAGTTGTCGTGGGCCTGATTTCGGTGACCGATAAATTGGACGGCGCATTGACCATGTCCTTGGCCAGGATAAATTCATGTTTTTTTTCGGCTATAGGAGATAAATCCAGAGACAATTTCAGCGAACGCTCATCAAGTAGATAAAAGGCTTGCTGCGGTCCCTGAAGGATGACTTTTGCTTCCGTCAATCGCGGTTCATCAATGTGCCAATTTTGCGGAACATTTTTATATTCAAGTGGAATGATGAAATCACGGCGAACAATTTCCCTCTGATAACCGAAAGCAATCCATAAAATACAAGCCATACCCAGGGCGATAATTTTTTCCTTTGTATTTTCTTTGAGCCAGGCAACTGAAGGGTTTGATGTTTTCTTCGGTGCATTGCGCATATAAAATTGCTCCAACACGTTGTGCAGAGCGGCGGCATTGTTAATTTTAGTGAGAGTCTCTTGATAAGCCATCGATATTGTTCCGGTCTCTTCGGAAACCACTATGCAAAGTGCATCTGAACGCTCCGCAAGGCCGAGTGCCGCGGTATGGCGCAATCCTATATTGCCGTACTTCGAGGTATGTATGGAAAGGGGCAGATGACAACCGAACATCCCGATACGATTACCGTTAATTATGATTGCTCCATCGTGGCCGATGGAATGAGGATCAAAGAGGCTTTCTAAGAGAGGTTCACTGACCAGGCCGTCTAACAGATTACCGCCATTAATATGCCTTTCCAGAGGATCATTCCCTTGCAGGACAATTAAGGCGCCAATATGTCTTTTAGCTAAATTCGCCGCCGTTTGCGCGATTATTTCCGCTGTCTTTTCCATTTCGGACAACGGATGATACTTTTTCCCTATATTCCCCAGCAGGGCAAGCTTTTCGAAAAAACCGCGCAAGTCTTCCTGAAAAATTACGACTAAAACAAAAATCACAATGGCAAAAAAAGATTGCAGAACAATAGTGGTGAGATAAAGCTGAAAGAAACGGGCGGCAATATAGACGCCGCCAAGAAGTATTATTCCGATGAGCATGAAACGGGAAGCCCTTGTTTTGAACCAGGTCAAAAGAGCAAAGATCATCAAGGCAATTATAGCTATATCTAGAATATCTTGAAATCTGATGCTTTTAATGAAGGCGAGAGCTGTGTTAAGTAATTCCATAAACCCCACATTATAATATGCCAATACTTGTTCAAAACTTATATCGAAAGAACCAAGCCGGTGTCAAGCAGGATTAGAAAACAATTTTAAATATTCTTTTATAAATTGCCGCATGATATATTCATGAAAAAATTCTTGACAGAAATTTCGCATATTGCTATAAAGGCACCAACTAAGAATTGGAAAGTATTTATGGCACAAATGATTAAAATATTGTCGCTTAATAATTGGTGGTGGTGGAACCTCTCAAGGAGGCTTATCCGCCGCTGATCTTTTTTAATTGAAATCAAAGCCGTGGAGAACCTCTTGGGTCTTCACGGCTTTTTTGTTTTTAGCAATTTGTAAAGGCCGTGAATTTTTCACGGCCTTTTTTTTAATGAGACTCAAATTTCCAAAACGCAGTACATGGAAATTTGCAAGTCGAATTAATGAAACTCGCTGAAAACGAGCGTAGCGATGTTTGAGGCATTAGTTGAATTAATCCCTGCAGCAGGCAGGGGATGGGAGCAAGGAGAGAAACTATGTATCAGCCCAGTTTCGCCGAGTTTGAGAAGTTAGCGGAGAGCGGAAATTTGATTCCGGTCTATCGGGAAATATTGGCCGATGTGGAAACACCGGTTTCCGTTTTAATGAAACTGCAACATAAGAGCCACGTCTATCTGCTGGAAAGTGTCGAGGGCGGTGAAAAATGGGGCAGGTATTCATTTTTAGGCACAGACGCCGGTGTTGTTTTCAGAGTGCGTGGTGCGGATGTCCTTGTTCAGGAGAAGGGAAAAGTAACTACCCGTGAGCATAAAGGCAATCCGCTGGGTTTGCTGCGTGACTTACTGAATCGTTACCAGCCTGTTTCTATCCCGGGTCTGCCCAGATTTTACGGCGGAGCTGTCGGTTACCTGGGGTATGAAATGGTGCACTATTTTGAAAAGCTTCCGCCAAGCCCGCCGGATGATTTAGATTTGGATGAAGCTATTTTTGTGATCAGCGATTCGATCATGATTTTTGATAATGTACGCCATACAATTAAAGTTGTCGCCTGCGCCTTTACGGAAGAAACAGCTTCGCTTGAAGAGAGTTATGCCGCTTCGTGCCGGAAGATAGACACAATGATTGAAACAATCGGAGCGGTGGCGCCTCAGCGGTCAATAACGTCTGCCGATGTAAAAAATGTATCCTTTGCCTCTAATATGACTCCGGACCAATACAGGGCGGTAATTGAGAAGGCCAAAGAATACATCATTGCCGGAGATGTCATCCAGGTTGTGCTCTCTCAACGTTTTCAGACTGAATGCCGCAGCAATTCCATTGATCTCTACCGGGCGCTGCGCTTTATCAATCCCTCACCATATCTGTTCTTTCTTCAGCTGAATGATCTGACCCTGATCGGCTCATCACCGGAAGTAATGGTCCGCAAGGAGGAGGAAACGATGGAATTGCGCCCTATTGCCGGAACAAGAAGAAGAGGAAAAACCGAGCAGGAAGATCGCGCACTATCCGATGAGTTGCTCTCCGATGAAAAGGAGCGGGCGGAGCATGTGATGTTGGTCGATCTGGGGCGCAATGATCTCGGACGAGTTGCGCAAACTGGCAGTGTTCAAGTGAATCAATATATGGTTGTGGAAAAATACTCGCACGTGATGCATTTGGTATCCAATGTTCGCGCACAGCTGGCCAAAGGCAAAGACGCGTTTGATGTTCTGGCGGCAACCTTTCCCGCCGGAACATTGACCGGAGCTCCCAAGATCCGCGCGATGGAAATTATCAGCGAACTGGAAAAAGTAAAAAGGGGACCCTACGGTGGTGCGGTGGGTTATTTCAGCTTCAGCGGTAATATGGATTTCTGCATTACGATCCGGACGATGGTTTTAAAGAATGGCAAAATTTATGTGCAGGCCGGAGCAGGAATTGTTTACGATTCCAATCCTGAATCGGAACATCAGGAATCGCTGAATAAAGCCAGAGGAATGCAACAGGCAGTGCGTCTGGCGGCCGGCGGCTTTGTCCTGGAGAACGGCAATCAGGAGAAATAAAATATGATTTTGATGATTGATAATTACGATTCATTTACATTTAATATTGTGCAGTATCTGGGACAAATGGGTGAAGATGTCGAGGTGCACCGCAATGACCGGATAGCGATCGAAGAAATAAAAAGACTGAAACCTCAAAGCATATTTCTATCGCCGGGTCCCTGTTCTCCTTGCGAGGCGGGAATAACAGTTGATGTTATCCGTGAATTTTACAAAAATGTGCCGATTATGGGAATATGTCTGGGGCATCAATCCATCGGCTATGCCTTCGGCGGCGAAATAATCCGTGCTTCGCGCATTATGCACGGAAAAACCTCGCCGATCATTAACGACGGTAAAACAATTTTTGCCGGCCTGCCCAATCCCTTCTCTGCCGGCCGTTATCATTCCCTGCTGGTCAAGAGGGAGTCTCTGCCTGATTGCCTGGAGATCAGCGCCGAAACTGCCGAAGGTGAAATCATGGGATTGCGGCACAGGGAATATCCGGTAGAGGGCATTCAGTTCCATCCGGAATCCGTGTTGACGCCGCAGGGCAAACGCATCATCAGGAACTTTTTAAAATATACGGGACGAAAGGAGCATTTGTCATGATCAAAGAAGCAATTGAAAAAGCCGTTAAAAAAATAGATCTACGCGAAGCGGAAACGATGGCGGCTATGGGAGAAATTATGGAAGGCAACGCTACTCCTGCACAAATTGCTGCTCTGATTACTGCCTTGCGGATGAAAGGGGAGACGGTGGAGGAAGTGACCGGTGCGGCGCGCATCATGCGCCAGAAGGCAACGCGGATCAATGCCTGTTCGGCAACCATTGTGGATACTTGCGGCACAGGGGGCGATTCCTTAAATACGTTCAACATCTCGACGACAACTGCTTTCGTTGTTGCCGCGGCGGGGATTGTTGTGGCCAAGCACGGCAACCGTGC
>DLME01000101.1 GCA_002479215.1 Syntrophaceae bacterium UBA7544 | reverse complement strand
GCCGCATGAGGGATATTCTGGAAGACATCTGCGCCGGAAAAGGAAAAGAAGGGGATATAGAGATCTTGGAAACTATGTCGCAGGCCATCAGTGACGGCTCTCTTTGCGCTTTGGGCGGCAGCGCTCCGAATCCGGTGTTGAGCACGATTAAATATTTCCGCCAGGAATATGATGCCCATATCAAGAAAAAACGCTGTCCTGCTGGTGTCTGTAAGGCGCTTATCAAATACAGTATTAATCCCGAAAAATGTACCGGTTGCGGTATGTGCGTAAAGGTATGTCCCACCGCAGCCGCCAGTGGAGAAAAAAAGAAGCCCCATACTATTGATAATGAAACATGCATTAGATGCGGCGCCTGCATAGAGAGCTGCAAATTTGATGCAATAAACGTTGAATAAAGGCAGGATATGTATGATGGTAAATTTGATTATTAATGGCAAAAAAATAACGGCACAAGAAGACACAATGATCTTGGAAGCTGCCCGTGCCGCGGGCATTGATATACCCACTCTCTGCGCTCATGAGTCAGTCTCCCGTTCAGGCGCCTGCAGGCTTTGCGTGGTGGAAATGAGAAAGGGAAATAGATCTAAGATCGTAACTTCTTGTCTTTATCCGGTGGAAGAAGGCATTGTAGTGGAAACAAAAAATGAGCGGGTCTTAAATGTACGCCGTTTAGTACTGGAATTATTATTAGCCAGGAACCCGGAATCCGATGTCATTGCCGATTTGGCCAAAAAACTTAGTGTAACGCCTCAACCCCGATTTACTATGGATACGGATAAAGGCAAATGTATTCTCTGCCGATCCTGCGTGCGTGTTTGCGAAGAAGTTGTCGGTGTCAGCGCGATCGGTTTATCCCGCCGCGGCTCGCAGAAGACAGTAGGCCCTCCTTATAATGAGGAATCGGCAGTTTGCATCGGCTGCGGCGCATGTGCCTTTATTTGTCCAACAGGTCATATTGAAATGGAGACAACTGAAGATAAGAGAATAATTTGGGGACGCACTTTTAAGATGAAAACCTGTGACGTTTGCGGCCGCTATTTTGCCCCCGAAGATCAGTTGAAATACATCAGTAAGATAACCGGAGTCCCGCTTAAAGAACTGGCTGTTTGCATGGATTGCCACTAAACTTTTTGCGTTTCTCTGTAGATTAATCAGGTAGCTTCCGCAGCGGATTAATTATCGCCGCAGTGGTTTCGGTAGCGGCAGACCGAGAACCCAATTTCCAATATTTCATCAATAATCCCGTCTTGACACATTAAGCTCACCTTCCTATACTCCCTGAGCATCAAATAATATTTTATCATAAGTAATTGAAGGAATTTGTCATGGTCTCTTTATTTTCTCCATTTTCCATAAAAAGTATGAAGTTGAGAAACAGAGTGGTATTCCCGCCAATCGCCACCAACTACGGATTGCGCAATGATCGGGCTTGCCACTATTACACCGAAAGGGCGCGTGGTGGAGCGGGACTGGTGATAATTCAGGGAACACCGATAGAACTGCTGACCTCTCCAAAATGGATAGCTGGGCTAAAACCGGTTGTTAATTCGGTACATGGACACGGAGCCGCGATAGGCATTCAACTATGGATGGGAAACGAATTGCCCGATGGGAATAAGGTGTCTCCTTCCCCCAAACCCGGCTATCGGGAAGTCAGTGCCGCGGAATTGAAAACGGTGGCAAAAAGATTTGCTCTTGCCGCCCGCGCTGCCCGAGATATTGGCTTCGATACTATAAATATTCACGGCGCTCACGGCTACTTCCTGCATCAATTTTTTTCTCCACTCACCAATCAGCGTGAAGACAATTTTGGGGGCTCACTGAGAAAAAGAATCTCTTTCCCTCTAATGTGTGTCCTGGCGATTCGCGCGGAAGTGGGTGAAACTTTTCCCATAATGTACCGTCTTAGCGCGGTCGAGTTTGCCCCGGGAGGAATTGCCCTGGGGGATTCTATATTTTTTTCCCGGGAATTGGCGGAAGCACGAGTCGATATTATCGATGTCTCCGCCGGAGGACAGCTCGATGGTCTCAATATAACCAGCCCCGATGCCAAACAGCCTGCGGGAACACATGCTAATCTGGCGGCAGCCATCAAGCAGGCTGTCAGCATACCTGTTCTGGCCGTTGGCAAGTTCAATAATCTGGAAATTTGCGAAGATGCTTTGAAACAGGGAAAAGCGGACTTGATCGCCGTGGGACGACAGCTTCTCGCCGATCCTTTCTGGCCAAAAAAGTTGCACGAAGGGCGCCAGAATGAAGTCATCGCGTGTAAATCGTGTAACACTTTGTGCGCGGGTAACTACAGAAAAAATAAATCAATTGAGTGTGTGGTCAATAAAGAGCTTGGCCGGGAATATCTTCGGTACGAAAAATAACCGACAACCGTAAAATTGGAACAGGCAAGGTCTTTAATTAGAATTATCCTCGATTTTTTCCTGACTTCTTGTCTATCTTTTTTAATTTCCACACAAGAACAGACGTCTTCGGTAATTTTAAAAAGTCACTGTCTCCACATTTTCACTTGAAATACCCAGGTAACCTTACTATAAGCTTACAGTCTTTTTTACGGGGAGGGTTAATAATGAAATACCACTCTTATGATGAGGCGTACAGCCGTTCAATGAGTGATCCGGATGGATTCTGGGCGGACGCTGCCGAAGCTGTTTCCTGGGTTAAGAAATGGGATAGTGTTGTTTCCAGTCCCAAACCAGAATTTTATAGGTGGTTTGAAGGCGCAGAAATGAACACCTGCTATAATGCAATTGACAGGCATATCGAAAGTGGCAGGAAAGATCAGATTGCAATCATTTACGACAGTCCGGTAACAGGTGTTGTAAAGAAAATAACATATGGCGAACTTCTTGCCGATGTTTCGCTTGTTGCAGGTATGCTTAAAAAATCTGGTGTCGGAAAAGGCGACCGCGTAATCATTTACATGCCCATGATTCCTGAAACACTGTTTGCCATGCTCGCCTGCGCCAGGATAGGAGCTATTCATTCGGTTGTGTTCGGCGGATTTGCACCGAATGAGCTGGCAGTAAGAATTGATGATGCCAAGCCAAAGGTCATTCTTTCTGCAACATGCGGTATTGAGCCGAAAGGCGCTATTGCTTACAAGCCGCTGCTGGACAAAGCAATAGAGCTTTCCACACACAAACCTGAAAAATGTTTTATTTTCCAGCGTCCACAGGTTAAGGCTGAACTGATTCCAGGCAGGGATGTGGATTGGAAAGAAGCTCTACAGGGTGTCAAGCCAGCGGGATGCGTTACGGTAAAGGCAACCGACCCGCTTTATATACTTTATACATCAGGCACAACAGGAATCCCTAAGGGCGTTGTGAGAGATAACGGCGGTCATGCAGTAGCGATGATGTGGAGTATGAAGAACATTTACGGGATCGAACCCGGTGATGTCTATTGGGCTGCGTCAGATGTAGGCTGGGTTGTAGGTCATTCCTATATCGTCTATGCACCGCTTCTTTATGGTGCCACGACAATCATGTACGAAGGTAAACCGGTGGGAACACCTGATCCCGGCGCTTTCTGGCGCGTGATTAATGAATATAATGTAAAGGTTCTATTCACCGCTCCTACCGCATTTCGTGCAATAAAGAAGGAGGATCCATCCGGATCTTTCATTAAAAAATATGACATTTCCTGCCTTAAATATCTTTTCCTTGCCGGTGAGAGGCTCGACCCGGATACATACCACTGGGCGGTAAATTTTCTGAATATCCCTGTCATTGACCACTGGTGGCAAACCGAGACAGGCTGGGCGATTGCCGCTAACTGTATGGGCATCGAGCAGTTGCCGGTAAAAGCCGGTTCGCCTACAAAGCCTGTGCCGGGCTATAATGTCAAAGTGCTTGATGAGAATGCTGTGGAGCTTCCGGACGGATCGGAAGGTACAATTGCAATAAAGCTGCCGTTGCCGCCGAGCTGTCTGGCCACGCTCTGGGAGAAGGATGACGCTTATGTTTCCTCGTACCTGAGTACATTTGAAGGCTACTATTCAACAGGAGACGGAGGTTTCAAAGATGAGGACGGATACATTTATATAATGGGGCGTGTCGATGACATAATTAATGTGGCAGGCCACAGGCTATCGACCGGCGGAATGGAGGAAGTCGTTGCAAAACACACCGATGTTGCCGAATGCGCGGTCATAGGTGTTAATGACCAGCTTAAGGGGCAGGTACCCGTCGGTTTTGCTGTATTAAAAGCAGGTGTTTTAAGAAATCATGCAGATATTCAGAAAGAAATTGTCGGGATGATACGCGATCAGATTGGTGCATTGGCCTGCCTTAAGGATATGGCAATTGTTGCCAGACTTCCAAAAACGCGAAGTGGTAAGATTTTACGTTCGACTATGCGCAAGATTGCGGATGGGAAAGAATATAATGTGCCGTCAACAATAGAAGACCCGACAGTACTCGGGGAGATTCAGGGCGCGCTCAAAGGTGTGGGTTACCCGAAACAGTAATAACAGCGGCAAAATCGGTAACGATAAAATGAAAAAGATTGTATTGATAAAAAGATATAGTCCTCTTAATAATTTCTTGAATAATAGACAATGGGAATATGCCTTATAAATAATGTTATAAAAAAGCAGGTTGAAATATCAATAGGTGCCGGGATATATGTCACACTTGGATAAAGGTCTCGAATAAGAGCAGCTCAGGCTATCCCTATTTGTTTTTATGATAACCATAACAATCTGTTATTTTGCAAGACGTCGCTGAGGTAGAAGTTTAGCGAAATGCGCATATGCCTTTTAGTATCCAAGAATTAACGTTTATATAAACGATTGTATTGACAAGCAATCAAGCTTTTGTTAAACTGCGTCATGCTTTTGAAATAAATATTGGTTGGGAGGGGTGTATTATGTCTTCAGTCAAACCGGATTTTATTGAGTATAATGGGAAAAAAATTCTTTATTTGAATTTTGCTAATATGGCTAAGCAGGACATACCCGTTTTTCTGGAGGAAGCAAAAAAATTAGTCCTGCCAAATCCTCCCGGTTCGGTTCTCTTTTTAGCCAATGTATATAAAATGAGCTTCGATAAAGCGACTGTTAAAAATTTTGTGGCTTTTTTTAAATTTAACAAACCATTTTCGAAAAGAACAGCTGTAATCGGTTTGGATTCTATAAAGAAAATGTTGTATGAAGCCTCTCTGGTTCTTTCCGGTAGGGGATCCGAAAATACCAGAGTATTTGACGGCCCTAATGCTGAATCAAAAGCGAAAGATTGGCTGATAATATAATCCAGAATTTTCTTTTAATGGGCTGAAGTAGAAGAAAAACCTCTAATCAAAATATTTTTTTATATCTATTTTTGCTATGTTCGGATCAATGGTGCCGGAAATGGAGCGCTTGTAGTTTCCGCCCATAGTTTCGACAAGACTCACAACTTCACCGGTTTCTTTTTCCGATCCATCAAACCTGGTAAGGATCAGAACACGAGGACGCATAAGATCAAGCGTCTGATGCATAACCAGCCCCACCTCGTCCGTATCAAGTTTAAGGAGAGTGCCGATGGGGAAAATACCGACCATGTTAATAAAGGCCTGGAGCAGAACGGGGGCGCACGTAATACCTCTATTCTTTAACAGTATCCGGATCGCAGCATCCGGCGATACATGGTTGGCGTAGTAAACACGGGAGGACGTAATCGCTTCGTAAGAATCAGCCAGCGAGACAATCTGTGAAAACGGATGCCTTTTATATTTACCTTCGAATTCAGGGTAACCATTCTCACCATACTGATGGTGTTCAAATGCCGCCACCATAGCCAGTTTGGATACACCACTGACATTGGAAAGCAGCAGCGCTCCGTCAATCGGATGTCGTTGAACCTGATTACACTCCTCGTCAGTGAGCTTCCTCTGTCTGCTGATGATCTCGTCGGGAATTGTTACTTTACCGATATCATGCATGAGCGCCGCAACACCCAGATCGGCTATCTGTGGTTTATCAAGGGACAGATATGTTCCCAGAGAAACTGATAGAATCGCCATGTTGACGGAATGGGCCAAGGTATATTCATCGTGCATCTTGATATTAGTCAAGCCCATAAGAGCGTCTTTATCGTCCAAAACGCTATCAACTATAACCTGAATGATAGAGTTCACTTTGTTCATGCTGAATGCCTTGCCAACATAAACGGCTTGGACGATTTCTTTCAGCGCCTCAACCGCATCCTTAAAAATATCGGAGGCTTTTTTCTTCTCTGCCTCGATGGCGGCGCCGGCCTGTTTATCCACAAGCAGCGCGCGGTGAAGCGTGACATGACCGATACCTTCTTTCGCTATAAGTGTATTGACATCTTCTTTACCGACAGGAAACGCCGACTCTTTGCTCACCATGCAAGCAAAACGAATGATTTCCACCGATGCGATTCCCGGTTTAAAAATGATTCCTCCTATATCCCTGCCGGCGAATTGTTCCATAATCGGCGAAAAGCTCTGGTCTATCGGCACGGAAAGGGTTTCGAAAAACAGTTCGCCGCCAATCAGATAAAAGGCCGCTTCTTTCCGACCTTCCAAGAGCTCTTCAATCTTGCTCAGAAGCTTGTCCGCCGCCGCCAAAAGTACCGGATGTTCTTCGGGGTAAAATGTTACGTTCTTCAAAACAGCCGAGAGCAACTGAAACGTCGTTCGGGCCGAATCAATCAGCTTTTGCTTCACAAAAAAAGACTGCTTCATCTCTGTCCTGCTATCGCTTTGCTCGTCAGCCATTGCTGCGTCTCCTTGTGATCTCTTTTATGGCGGAAAGTGCCGCAGCACGGAGTTCCTCTTGTAATTTTCGCGATTTCCACCAGCGGATACGGGTATATTTCTTAAGAAATTCTTCTGTATCGCGGCCGCCAATCTTTCCTAAAGCTTTTATCGCCTCCAGGGTAAGCCCCTGCTCTTTTTTCTTCAGTGGCTGCTCCTCAAGAAAATCCACCAGAGGCTTTGCTTCTTCTGCGCTGATATCCGGAAAACTGGAAAACGCTCGGATCGCTGTTTTTTTTACTTCATCATCCTTATCCTTAAGGAACTTTGCCAAAACGCCGGCGGCCTTTTTTCCGCCGATGCTGATCAGTCCATGGATCACTTTCTGCCTGACCATGACATTCTGATGGTCGGCGACCTTTAGCAGAAAGGCTATTGCTTGGGGCGCCTTACTTTCCCCGAGAATGTTCACAACGTTGCATACAAAGTACCAGCGAGCATCCGCAAGATGCTTTTCGAGTAAGGCTATCTGGTTCTTACCAATGTTTTTTACCAGGTCAAGATAGAAGATACTCGCTGCCTTGTCTTTTTCTTCTGCTAGGAGTTTTAAAAGAGCTTCCGTGGACTCCCGTTCGAAGGCGAATAAATAGACATAAGCTGAATGGTATTCAGGAGAGTCCTTGGGGTGCTTGCGTATTTCATCGATCGCCGCAATGATGCCAGACTTATCCGCTGTTTTCTTCAGGGCTTCCATCATCCTCGGTTTGAATGCAGGCTCCACCGGCTGCTGAAAGACATTAATGATGCGTGTCGCGCATTGATAATCCTTTTTCTTCAGAAAATAAGTCAACATGTTTTCCAGCTGATTGATAACGCCGGAAAAATTAGTAATGTCCTTTTCTTCCGGCTTGGCATGCTGGGGATTCTTCACCAGCTGGATAAGAGAGATAAGTGTATGCACAGACGATCTTGCAGTATCCCATTCCATTCCCGCATCACCGAGCGCCTTGAGCTCTTCCATATCTTCAGCACTATACATAGTCATCTCTTGGGCAATCGTGACGAGGTCCTGTGCTATAGGCGTTGCTTCTATTTCTGTGGGATAGTTAGGCTGAATAGAGGATGTAATCTGCTCTGAAACTGTTTTTTTCAGGAGCGTTGCCACCTGCTGCACGGTCCAAGTATCGGAAAAACGCTCTGCCTGAACTTCATGAATTGCACTGGGTAACTGTTGATCAGCTTTGATGCTCTCTTCTTCGGCCATTACGGTATCAAGTTTGCCAGATAGCTTGCCTGCAATAAATGCGTTGCGGTATCGAGGATCAAGAGAAAGGACGGATCTGGCCAGACCTTCATACAGGGTCTCGCGCTGAGATGGATCCTGTTCATCGATCTTGCGTCCTGCTTCCTCATATAGAGCGAAAAGCCGGTCTTCAACAGTTTCATGCTCAGCCTTGGTCTGTTTTGCCTCTTCGATCATATTGGCGCTGAATTCAACGGGATCGGTCATCAAGTCAACAAGAACAAGCGTGCGGCCGGGGAAGCCTATCGGCTTTTTTGCAGAAGACTCCTCGGAATCTACAGCTAGTGCTGCGGTTTCAGTCGATATTTTTTCCTCCCAGCCTCGAGTTGCCTGGGACACAATAACATCATCAAGTCCTGCTTCGGTCACCTTAATGTGCAATGCTCCCTTTTCCCGGAGGATTGAAGATACGCCACTTTTCATATCCTGCTCTTCAGCCGATAGAGCCAGAGCTAGATAAAGATCCAATAGTTCTGCCTCTGTCAATCCGCTGGTAAAGATGATCTCACGAATCCCTTTCGTAAAGAGGTCCTGCGTAATAGGCATATTCAACTCTGCATCTTTTCCCAGCGGCGTATTCCTGAAGGTAAAATAGGTCTTGTATACTCCGATATGATATTGTGCTTCTCTCCGTAGAAAATTATCCACCGCTTCAAAGGATCTTTTCACTGACTTCGAGTAAACCGGATTATTGGGCGGATAAAGCTTTACAGCGCGGATAGCCGAAACAATGCTCCTCATCACCTCCTGAATTTCGGGGGATATAAATTCTTCCTGTTTGAGATCTTTCTGCATACTTTAGCGGCTCTAACTAACCTACTGCGAATTAGACGGTGCACACTATTTTTTATAAAGCATCATCACGCCCAATATGGTGCAGACAGCACCGGCAATCAAAAAGATCATGGTTTCATTTGATGATGATCCAGAGAAAGTTCTGGCTAGTTTATTGCCGAACGCGCCATAAAGATTAATGCCCCAGAGGAGAAGGCCGATACCTACGACCAGCAGGATTATGCCTATTTTACTGGAGTTCTTTTTTGCCATTTGATTCCTCCTATAAGTTAATAGTCATAGATAAAACTCAACGAGGAATAATCGGTTGTAAAAAACTACTTAGGATTATACTTAAAAGATACTCTCAATTTTGCCCGATATTCGACAACTTTGCCTTTTTCTATTCTCATATCAAGATCTTTTACTTCGGCGACTCTCAAGTCCTCCAGACTTTGCGCCGACAATTCGACGGCCTTTTTAGCTGCATCTTCCCACGATTTTTCACTACTGCCGATAATTTCAATCACTTTATAAATGCTGCTCATATGTTTCTCCTTTCTTTTTTGCCAATAAATTCAAAATAATTAATTACTTAACAACTCGATTTATCCCGATACCTGGTAGAAAGTATAAGAAGAATGGCCCTGCCTGTCAATGAAAAAAACAGGCCACCCTACATAGTGAAGATAATTAAAAAAAATTGTTTCAATAAACGGAATTGCTGTCGATTGTTTACAGTGAGCCGTCCAGATCATCGGCCACCGGGGACTTGCAGTGCCGGCAGCGCTGCGCTCCTCTAAACAGGGGCTTGCCGCAGGAAGGGCAATGGTAACGCTCGCATACCGAACGCGCCCATTCAACACTGCCCTTCTCGTCACCGAGCAGAGAGACCTTTTCGCGCCAAACGGGGATAGAATTCTTCATCACCCGTCTTCCTGTAGCGAAACCGAAGTTCTCGATTATGTTGCAGGGCCAGTCCGAACACTTATGGCATGAATAGAATCCTTTTGATCGGACACAATTCCGTATCGAGCACATCTGGCAGTAACCGTATATCTCTTTCGGCGGTTCAGGTTGCATGCACCCTAAGCACACGGTCTCTTCCGGTTTGGTCCCATAGAGATTACCCATGACTTGTCTGAATTTTTCGTTCTTATCCCGGGTAGCGAGGTACACACCGCAAGCGCCGCAATACAAACCGCATGGCGCCATCAGATCATTGTTCCTGATTTCGTCCTCGGTCCATCCTTCCATATCACTTACTCCTTCTGGTTTATGGAAATTGCCGCATGCAAATATTTTTTTATTTCTTTTCCTTAATGCCGACCAGATCCTCGTACATTTCGATAACCGGGGAACCGTCGAGCAGGGGGCCGAGCTTCCCGAAAAGTTCCGCGAAATGAGGAGTTGAGCTGTGTTCTTTCAGCGCCTCCTTATCTCGATACTTCTCATACATGAGAAACTTTCCCGGCTCTTTTTTCGCCCGATGAAGGGTGTAGGCGAGAGTGCCTTTTTCCGCTTCCACCTTGGAGATTATCTCTCTCAGTGCTTTTTCCATCTCCTGCTCCATTCCTGCCTTTGCCTTCATAACTGCAACAACTACCAGCATTTTTGCCTCCTTAAATTAGCCTGCTTAAACTCTTATCGCCAGCACCGGCTTATACGCCTTTGTCCAAAAGCGATATAATTGATATCCGATAAGATTTTTTACTTAAGAAGAAGTATAGGAAGAACGGACTTGCATGTCAATGAAATTATGGCCGCAATAAGTGGTGTATTAATTTATTCCTGAATAAGAAAAAGGCGGCTGATAATAATCGTATCAAACCGCCTTTTTCTTGTCTGCGCTTCCAGTATTACAAATCCTAATTTTACATTTTCATCCCGCCGTCGCAGAATATAATTTGTCCGGTAATAAATGAACTCTCGTCGGAGGCGAGAAACAGCGCCAGGTTAGCTACATCCAGCGGTAATCCCTTGCGATTCATGGGAACGATGAAAGGCAGCATGGCATCCATTTGTTGGATTCTCTCCGGGGGCATATTCTTCATCATATCCGTCCAGATCATGCCCGGAGCGATGGCGTTGACATTAACGCCCTTTGCCCCCGGTTCCTTGGCGGCGGTCTTGGTCATCCCGATAACGCCGGCCTTTGACGCGGCATAGTTTATTTGTCCGGCGTTTCCCAGGGCGCTGGTCGAAGAGATGTTGATGATCTTTCCGTACCCTTTCTCCCGCATGACCCGTGCCGCGCACTGGATCCCGTAAAACACGCCGGTCAGGTTGACGGCGATAACCTGGTCCCACTGCTCGTCTGTCATCTTATGAAGAATGACGTCACGGGTGATGCCTGCGTTATTGACGATAATATCAACGGTACCGAATTCTTTAATCGCCGTATCTACCAGGCGCTGGACTACTTCCCGAGAGGCCACGCTACCGATAACAGCCACAGCCTTGCTACCGCCCTTGGACTTGATTTTCTCCACAACAGCTTTTGCATCCGATTCATTGACATCATTGATGATTAATTTCGCGCCTTCCTCGGCAAAGCGCAAAACAATTCCTTCCCCGATGCCGCGTCCGGAACCAGTCACAATGGCCACTTTGTCTTTCAATCTCATTGTCAATCCTCCTTAAATATAATGTATTCATTTTTTCTAAAATATCACTCAAAAGAGATATTGTTTTCTTTGGATAGGCGCCTTTTTAAGGTTCCACCTTTTTTTGTTTTTAAATCTAATCGCCCTCGATTACACCTAAAATTTAGAGCCGTCCACTAAAAAATATTTTGTTAAAGTGCGCTTTCCCGCTACAGTGCAAAGAAAACAGATGCGCTTATCACTTTGTCTTTCCATTAACTGTCTCTTCAGTATTGTTTCCCTGTAATAACTATGATATGTTATATTATACACCAACAAAAAGTCGAAGAAAGGGATAGAAAATGAATCTCTCACAGTTTTCTCTGGAAGGAAAAGTAGCCCTGATAACCGGCGGGAGCCGCGGCATAGGACGTGCCAGTGCACTTGCCCTTGCCGATGCCGGCGCCAGTGTAGTGGTGAGCAGTCGAAAAATTGCCGATCTCGAACCGGTGGCCGAAGAAATAAAAGCCAAGGGCGTCAAGTCGATGGCGATAGCGGCCCACAACGCCAAGAGGGAAGACTCCAAGACATTGATCGAACAGGTCATAAAAGCATTTGGGCGGATCGATATTCTCATGAACAATGCGGGAACTAACCCCTACTACGGCCCGCTTATGGACCAGGATGAAAAGACTTATGACATAACTATGAATGTCAATCTGAAAGGTCTTTTCTTTCTGAGTCAGCTGGCGGCAAGAATCATGAAGGCTCAAGGCGGAGGATGCATTATCAATACAGCGTCCATCGGTGGTTTAAGGGCCGGCGAACTCGGAGTTTATTCTGTGACGAAGGCCGCCGTCATCATGCTCACGCAGGTTATGGCCAAGGAGTGGGGACAGTACAATATCAGAGTCAATGCCATTGCACCGGGGATCATCAAGACACGTCTCAGCGAAGCTTTGTGGAAAGACCCGGCGGTTAATGCGAAAGCGATTGCTCAGATTCCCATGATGCGGCTCGGCGAACCGGAAGAGATAGCAGGTGCGGTCGTCTTTCTGGCCTCCAAAGCGGGAAGCTACATCACGGGAGAAACGATCGTGATCGACGGCGGTCGCGTCCACGGCGAACCGGCGCACCGGAAAAAGAAATAGTCTTGATGTAGATATTATAATTTTTTGAAAGGAGTAATCGTTATGGTAATTAATAAAACGGTCCAGAAAATTTTAGATAAGGGAATTGAACTATCAAAAAAAACATATGAAAAAGCGAAGGAATTGGGAGAAATAGGGCTTATCCAGGTTGAAATTATAACGCTGCAACACAAAATGGCAAAAAAAATCGGCCAGCTCGGAACACTAACATATAATCACTTATTAAAAGAAAAAGCGGCTCTAAGAAAAGATACAAAAGGAGTGCCCGCCATATTGAAAGAAATAAAGGATATAGGACTAAAAATTAAGCAAAAAGAAAAAGAATTAAAAGATAAAAACGCTGAATAATATTCGTTTACGTTTTATTTTTTCCGGCACTGGATTGCCCGGCTGGAGCGGGTAATCCAGTGCCTTCTTGAGCCGCGTCAAAAAGATTCTACTGAATTAAAACTATATCCCGCGTTTTGAGCGAATAGCCTATTTTTTTTAAGGCGGTTTACATATCAGTAACAGAAATACCGGACCTTCGCAGCTTGTGCCGGAAATCGATAACCACGTCGTCGTGATAAAACCAATCAAGCGGCATTCCATATATATTTATTATTTATTCAAAAGGGAGATTTGCGAAAATGTTTTAAAACGCTTGCAGTACTTTGCGTGCGGTGAAACTACGTAAAAAACCAACCAGTCGAAAAGACAGAAAAGGAAAGTCTGTAAATGGGAAAACCGGCAGGGCGAAAATATCCTCAGGTAAATACCATTACCGATCAAGTTCGCATCGGAATGGTCAAGGAAATATTCTCCACAATCACAGGGAAATATGATTTCTTAAACCATCTTTTGAGCCTCCGTCGCGATGTTGCCTGGCGCCGTTTCGCGGCAAGAAAGATGCACTTTTTTAGGACCAACAGATATCTCGATGTTGCTTGCGGCACAGGTGATTTAGCAATTGCCGTTGTTAATGAGCACCCCAAGACCACCGTTTCGGGTATCGATTTTGTAGTCGAAATGGCGCAGACGGGAAAAGCGAAAGTGGAAAAGATGGGCCTCACAAACAAAGTGATGCTCATGCAGGGAGATGCTCTAAATATTCCTTTTGATGATAATACCTTTGATGTTACAGGAATGGCTTTCGGCATTCGCAACATTCCAGATAAAAAGCGGGCGATGCAAGAAATGCTGCGAGTCACAGTGCCGGGTGGACAGGTGATGGTGCTGGAGATGACCTTTATCCGGAATTGGTTTTTTAAATTTTCGTATTATATCTATTTGCATTACTTGCTTCCGCTTTTTGCCAAAATATTTTCGACCAACCCGGCTGCTTACCATTACCTGGCCGATTCCATCATGAATTTCCCGACACCGGATAAATTTGTCGAAATCATGGAAGAAACAGGCATGGTCAATGTCGAAAAATATCCGCTCACTTTCGGCGTGACCTGGCTCCATATCGGGAAAAAACCTGAAGCAGACTTACTCCCCCACCGAACTTCCGTGAAGAAATAATTAATTAATTGCCCAAAACGACTTTTCCCCCTAACAAGGATGGCTTACCCAAAGTAATCTTGAAATATTCCAGCATCAGTTCTTCAACGATTTGTTCTTTAAGAATGTTGGCATAGGAGTCTTGTTTTTTTATTTCATTTGTTTTGATTTTACCGCTCAGAACGGCCAGGGATTGTCGGGCCTGCTGCAAGGCGGTATATTTTTCAATTAAATCATTTTGGGGTAAGGCTGAAAGCCGTTGATAAGTAGAGACTATCTTATTTGGAGCGGGCAAGTTCGGCGATTCCAGGATTGTTTTTGAATTTTTGGCATATCGTTTCATTCCCTTGATGATATGCCCCGGTTGGACAAAATTGATCCCGGACCAGCCAGCCCGAATCCATTGAAAAATTCCGGCCCTGACCATAGATGGCGAAGCGCCTGATTCGACATGGACTGACACCGAAAAATAGTCATAGATGTATGATTTAATCCAGCCCAGGCCTGCTTTGGTCGAGCCGGGTAAGCCCGAATAATAGTAATTCCAATCGTCATCGTTCCCCAAGATGACGCCCTTTTTACCGACGTCGGATTTATCA
>DLME01000051.1:847-4536 GCA_002479215.1 Syntrophaceae bacterium UBA7544 | reverse complement strand
AGAACACAAGGTGAAAGCGATAATCGAGACAAGAATCTTCTAGACGCTGTCTGCCAAGCCCAATATAGGTCAGGACAACTAATTCCCAGAACAATAGAAGAACATTATTCCTCATATCCTTCCAATAATTCCCGAATAGCCGGCTTAATATAAATGTCACTGAGGTCAAACTGCCGTAATGCTTTAATCATAGCTTGATTTTTTTCTTTCACTGTAACCTTGGAGTTCAGAATCAGAACGTATTTCCCTTCAATACGGCAGAGTCCTCCGGTGCTCGATGATTCCTCAATGTTTATATTTTCATCACGAACTAATATTCCAAGCTTCTCGGCCAGTTCTTCGAGTTGATTTAATAGGACTTCTTCATTCATAAGCTTCTTGTCCGGAAACAAACAGGCGTTTGCATTCCCCATGCATACACAAGTTATTGGTTAATTCAACCTTCGCGCCAAGTCAATGACGAATAAGAAAGGTCAACATTTAATTGACATATAAGACCGTTCTTCTTATACTTCTACTGCACAGAAGGAATGCCTTTTTAAAGGGTAAATTATCGCATGAAAAACGATGACAATTTCAAGAAAAAAAAAGTATTCACATTCCGCCTCAGGGGATCATTTCTTTCTGTACTTTTGCTCATTCAGGTTCTTATGATCGGCCTCTCCATTGCCTTCGGCTATCTGATGATATCCAATCTTAAGGAGGCGGAAGAGCGCAGGACGCAGAGCGTCACAAAACATATCCAAAATGAAGTGAGGCACAGAATCTACCGGTCTCTACTTGTCACTTTAAATGTTGCCCACGATCCGGAAACCATCGAGGCGTTCAGGAAAAAAAACCGTCAAGCGCTGCTCAAGGTTACGGCCGATACTTGGAAGCAACTTCAAACCCACGCCATTACCCAGTTTCAGTTTCATGTACCTACTCCACAAGGCATCGTCTCTTTCCTGCGTGTCCACAAACCGGACATCTATGGCGAAGTTATATCCAACTACAGGCCGCTTGTTGTGAAGTGCCAGCTTGATAAAAAGGTTGTTTCCGGCCTCGAGCAGGGTAAGAGCGGCTATGGATTCAGAGCCTGCGCCCCGATTTTCTACAAAGATAAACTGATCGGATCCGTGGAACTCGGTTCCGGATTCAGCGAAGGATTCTTTAAACAGTTGGACGCCGATTATAAAGGGAAATGGAGCCTCGTAAATCTGGAAAGGGGCATTACTACAATCAATGAAGATAAAATAATACTAAGTTCGTATAACCAGACAGACGACATATCTCTGGCGAACGCACATCTTGTCCCTGAAGAAGTTTTAAAGCTGATCAAACAGGGTACTTCTTACCATAGGATAGACCGTGCAACTGAATCGGTGACCATGTATATACCGATACATAATTTCAGTGGTGACTATGTATTGTACATCACCTACGAATATAAAACCCAATACTTTGCGCGAATAAGAAATGTTATCTATATCTCTTCACTGATTTGCTTTATTGGTCTGTTACTTTCCGGTACAATACTTTTAATTTTATATAGACAGGTCACGAATCCTATCCGTGAGTTAGTCCAGGAGACCGAGAAGATCAAAAGCTTCAATCTCGACGAGAAAGTTAATATCCGCGCATCACTTCTGGAGATCAAGACTCTTGTGGATGCTATTGCCAACATGAAGGTAGGACTGCAATCTTTTAAAAAGTTTGTTCCGTCGCAGCTGGTGAGGCAGCTCGTGGCGTCCGGGCTGGAAGCAAATGCGAGCGGTCAGAGGCGTGAGGTTACAATTTTCTTCTCGGACATCGCGGATTTTACCACCATTTCCGAATCGATGCGGCCGAGCGAACTCGCAGCACATTTATCCGAATACTTCAATGAATTGACTAACATTATCATGGAACATAGCGGTACGGTCGACAAGTATATCGGCGATGCGATTATGGCTTTCTGGAATGCACCGGTGGAAATGAAAGATCATGCAAAGGTGGCCTGCCAGGCAACGCTCAAAATTTTTCAGAAGGTCAATGAACTGGAAAAGAAATGGGCTGCCGAGGGAAAGCCAGTCTTTAGAACACGCATCGGAGTAAATACAGGCGATGTCGTCGTTGGGAATATGGGGTCGGAACAGCGCCTGAATTACACGGTCATAGGAGATGCGGTAAATCTGGCCAGTCGCCTGGAAGCTTTAAATAAATATTACGGATCGAACATTTTAATAAGCCAGTTCACCCATGAAAAATGTGCAGATGATTTCGAAGTACGCACCATCGATTACGTTCTGGTCAAAGGGAAGATCAAAGCCGTGTCGATCTATGAGCTTCTGGCTGAAAAAGGCGATATCTCCACCATGGACAGGGAGTATATTCTCTACTATGAAGAGGCCATTGCGCACTATTTGAAACGTGAGTGGGGAAAGGCGATAGAAATCTTTGAGCGGTTGCTGGCGCAGAAACCGAGTGACGGTCCCTGCAAAATGTTTCTGGAGCGATGCAAAGAATACAAGGTTAATCCGCCGCCAGAGAGCTGGACAGGTGAATATGCGTATGAAAAGAAATAATTTCATGCCACCTCGCTTGCAAAGGATAACGCGACCACTGTAGTTAAGGAGTTGAAGGAGAGAGTGTACGTGAATGGAGTGAGGGCAATTAGTAGAAAATTGCTTTTCTTTCCGTGTTTAGTAAACTTGGAGTTTAGCGGATGCCGTGTCGAGAAAAAAGTTTATCATGATCGGAATGGTTATAGGCTCCATAGCAGGAGGGTATGGACCTATACTGCTCGGTGCTGACTCAATTTACGCTTCGTTGATAGGAAGTGCCATTGGTGGATTCCTTGGCATATGGGGAGCCTATAAACTCTATGGATAAATAGGCGCTTCTCCAAAGATGATAGTTGATCCTTGAAGGATAATTATCCTGACCCAACATTATCTCCTGCTCCAGAGGAATCTTTTAAAAGGGGGCAGTCGGGGTTAGATGCTCCTGTATCCGGATATGGAGATGGCATCGCGGCTAACTACATGCGCATCCTCTACCAAGTCGAAATAACCACAGTATAAATTCTGTTTTTTAATTATTGATTATTGATAAGAATTACTTATTAAAGTAAATGTTACTTATTTTCTTTGTCCAATTTAGCTGCAGCTTCCGGCGTAGATACTGTTTTACTCATAAAAAACATCCTAACAATGCCCCAAGCAATCAGCCAGTAGACAAACATGGCTAAAAGTGTGGTCCATTCAAAAACACCGCCTTCGACCTTCGTGACATTGAAGACCTTGAGAAACGGCGCGGCAAAAGGATAACTGACATTGTAAATAAAGCTGCTAAAACCAGCTGAAGGGTTGGCGGCAAGTAGCTTTAAGCCAACTCGAAACGCCAATAGCACTTCGAGGAGCCCTGCAATATACCAGACAATTTGGGTGCCGCGGTATAACGGCTTAGTAGTGGGAGAGTTGTATGAATCCATAATTTATTAACCATCCATTAAATTATTTTTGAGCTTAACACTTGGTTACGACCACCACCGCATATTTATTAAATCTAATTTATTCTTAACATGTTGATCATTAATTTGAAAGTAAATTTTCCCCGCTCAATTAAACCAAGGATAATAACTCCTTAAAGCAAGCTCTGGAAACAGATTCCACAGCAAGCTATGGAGAATACGCTCGCTACCGAATTCACGCCCGACAACAAACATC
>DLME01000051.1:0-791 GCA_002479215.1 Syntrophaceae bacterium UBA7544 | reverse complement strand
ATTCACGCCCGACAACAAACATCGACATAACACCCCTCATTTGCGGTCTATATTTCCTTGACATACAAAACCGTTTAATTTTATAGTTTGAATTATTTTTGCCGCAATGGTATGGCCAAACAACAAAGAATATCATTAGGGGGTAATCGTATTTGGAAACAATATTTCGGCAAAAACACTGTAATTACAATTTGCCGACCTTCTTCAGCTACCCGAAATTACATATACAGAAACTTACAGGCCTTTCCATAACTTATTTTCTCCAATAAACCTCTTATGAATTTATATTCGCCAACGAAAGAAAAAAAGAAATCATAATGACGCGATACTTACGGATAGTAGTTATTTTGCAATTTCAGTATTGAGTTCCCATTCTGCCGGTTCTGACAGAATGGTATTTATAAGCAGTAAAAAAATCAAAAAGGAGGGGATAATAGGTTTGCAGTAGTGACAAAGTGTCAGGTGTAATGAAATGATTTATAAGTTAGTAAAAAACTAAAATGATTAAGGAGGGTATTACATGTCTGAAGTATCTAGTGGAACTATTGTTGACCCTGCGAAATACAGGAGAAAAGTGTTGGGGGCGGCAATTGCCGGATACGCCTTTGACGGTTTTGACATCATGGTTCTGGCTCTTACCATACCGGTATTGTTCAGAGACTGGGCCGGGGCAGGATTCAACATGGTACAGGCCGGTTTAATCGGCACGGCCATGTTGATCGGTATGAGCCTCGGCGGCTATGTATTTGGCCCGCTTGCCGACAAATTCGGCCGCAAAAAAGGTTTGATGT
>DLME01000030.1 GCA_002479215.1 Syntrophaceae bacterium UBA7544 | reverse complement strand
GACAAACACGGCACCGGCATCCCGGAGCTTTTTCACAACTGTAGCGTCATAAGGAGGAACGAAATTATGCAAAATATGCGAGCCGCAAGTCGTGGTTATTCCTTTTGTGCAGACAATGTCTTTTAGGGCTATAGGAATACCGGTCAATGGTTTTATATTGCCTCTTTTTATCTCTATATCGGCTTTTTGGGCGCAAGCCAGAGCTTCTTCTTTCATGAGCCGGATGTAAGAATGCACTCGCTCTTCCACAGCGTCGATTCTTTGAAATACGGACTGAGCAATCTGCATTGCCGATGTTTTGCCTTCTTTAATTTTTTCCTGCAATTCGTGAATGGTTTGCTGATGTAATTCCATAAATACCTTTACTCGATAACTTTCGGAACGCGAAAGAACTCCCCACGAGCATCCGGCGCATTGGCCAGCGACTTTTCCGTACCGATGGAATCCACTATATTATCTTCGCGAAAAGCGTTAGTCACGGCAATAGCGTGGCTCATCGGCTCGACACCTTTGGTATCCAATTCATTTAGCTTATCTATATAGAGCAAAATATCATTGAGCTGAGCGGTAAACTTATCTTTTTCCTTATTCGTTATTTCCAAACGAGCTAAATGCGCCACATATTCCACTTCCTGAGAACTTAGTTTCAATTACAATCCTCCCTAAAACACTTTCCAGTATGGATTAATCTTCGATATGACCTGTTCGATGATCTGATTGGTATCTTCATCGGCTTCCCGCTCCCAAGAAGAAAATTTTTCTTTCGAGCAGTGCGTTTCATCCAGCATCTCTTCCAAAACAGCCTTCACCGACCTGGTTAGACCCGCAACGTGATATCCGCCCTCCAACACGGCCACTAAGCGCCCGCGACAACAGGAATCGGCTATCTCCAGCAAAATACGCGTTAGAGCGGCAAATCCTTCCGGCGTTACGCGCATGCTACCCAAGGGATCCTGAAAATGAGTGTCGAAACCTGCGGATAACAGAACTAATTCCGGTTTAAATTCTAAAGCCACCGGCTGTAAAATTTTGCGGAATATTTTTACAAAGGAGGCGTCTCCTGCCCCTCCGCGCAAAGGAACGTTGATTGTGTAACCTTCTCCCTTACCCTGGCCGATCTCCTGCAGACTTCCCGTTCCCGGGTAATATGGATATTGATGCGTGGAAAAATACAAAATTCGTGGATCACTGTAAAAGCTGTGTTGGGTGCCATTGCCGTGGTGCAAATCCCAATCCACAATCAGTATCCTTTTCAAGCGATGTTTTAAAATGGCATGCATTGCCCCGACGGCAATATTATTGAATATGCAAAAACCGGCGGCTGTATCTTTTTCCGCGTGGTGCCCCGGCGGTCTTACAAAAGCAAAAGCATTGTTAACTTTACCTTCGATAACGCTGTCAATAGCGTTACAAACGCCTCCCACCGCTAGCTTTGCTGTCGTGTAAGTTTCCGGACTGGTTGCCGTATCCGGATCGAGAAATACACTGCGCTGCCCCGCGGTACCGGCAATATATTCAACATAGGAGGGAGTATGAATGGTTTCAATTTCTTTGTGGGTGGCTTCGCGTGGTTCAATTTCCATGAATTTCCAGGACATCAAGGGATTATGCAGCATTTCGTAAATTGCCGCCAATCTTTCCGGACTTTCCGGATGACCAAAGCCGGCCGAATGCCGTAAGTAACGCTGATCTTTGACAATACCTGTTTTTCTGGACACGCGCACCTTCTTTCGTCACCATTGCACAAAAAATTATTGGTCATTTATCATAAATGGCCGGAAAGAGCAAAATATTTCCCCCTGTTGCTGAAATCAACATGCAGACTAAATTATGCCGTTGCCCCAAAATTTAGCAGAAAACTAATTCTATTAACCTATATTCAGCATTTTCAGGAATATTTGCTCTCCTCGGCCGCGTTTCTGCCGTTGTTTTCAGGATAAACCGCTCCCGAATATCTATCGCAAAAAACATTGACAAAAACAGTAATCAATATATAGGGTAATTTCTCAATTTTTTAGGAGTTGACAATCAATGTTTGGCATCGGAATGCAGGAGATTATTATAATTGCAATAATCGCGCTGCTCGTTGTTGGGCCAAAAAAATTGCCGGATTTGGCTAAAACACTGGGGAAAACTTTCGGTGAACTACGCAAGGCAGCAGATGGAATTACCGATGAACTCAAACAAACATTGCAAAACGATGAAAAACAAAAAGATAACGACTTGAGAGATTCACTTTTATTGAAGAAGACCGATGCCGAAGAAACCAAACCGGTACCTTCCAATAAAGAAGCAGACAAATGATTTATTCCAAAATAATCTTCCCTGATTAAAAATAAAAAAAATTAAAGCATAAATTATGGAAACTAACGAAGATCACAAGATGTCTCTGACTGAACATTTAATAGAGTTACGCAAAAGGATTTTTCGCATTATAATTATCCTGCTTATTGGTTTTGGCGCCTGTTATTATTATAAGGATTTGGTATTCGATATAATTACCAAACCGCTCACCAGAGTTCTCCCTAAAAACGGTTATCTTATTTATACCGGACTGACGGAAGCTTTTTTTGTCTATATGAAATTAGCTTTTTTTGCTTCCCTGATAATTACCAGCCCTTTCATCCTTTATCAGATATGGAAATTTATCTCACCAGGATTACTGCTTAAGGAAAAAAAATACGTGGTTCCTTTTGTACTTTCTTCCACCTTGCTTTTTACGGGCGGTGTTTTATTCGGCTACTTTATCGTCCTGCCGCCAGCCTTTGAATTTTTTGTCAGTTTTAACAACCAATATCTGCAGGCCATGATTTCATTCGGCGATTATCTTTCGCTCTTTGTAACCTTTTTGCTGGGCTTTGGTTTATCCTTCGAACTACCTATATTCATTTTCTTTTTGGCTAAATTGGGCATAGTCAACGCTAAAATGCTTTCTAAACAGAGAAGATACGCTATATTAATCATTTTTATCGTTGCCGCAATTTTAACGCCTTCACCTGATGCTTTAAGTCAAATATTGATGGCAATACCCTTGATGTTTTTGTATGAAATTAGTATATTCGTGGCCAGATTTGCCGCAAAGAAAAAAGTAAATTCTGAAAATAAAGAACAATAGTTGCTAATATTATGACCATACGCCGTCGTATAAAATTAAGTATCGAGACTGATGGGGAAATTAAGAAGCTTTCCACGCTTTTTGCCATTTTTCTGGGCTTAATCATCATTATCTTATTCGTAATAGTTGGCGGAACTATTATCTACTACGCCCTGACTTTGGATCTCCCCAGCATTGATACGCTTAAAGATTACCGCCCCAGCATAGCTTCCCGAGTTTACGATGACAACAATGAGTTGGTTGATGAGTTTTTCTTGGAAGATAGAAAAATAGTGAAGATAGAGGAAGTTCCGAAGGTAGTCCACTATGCTTTTGTTGCCTCGGAAGACTCCCGTTTCTACCAGCATCAGGGACTGGATTTTCAAAGCATTTTTCGTGCGATGTTCAAAAATTTTGAAGCAGGGCATATCGTCCAGGGCGCCAGCACCATTACTCAGCAAGTAGCAAAGATGATGTATCTTTCACCGGAAAAAAAGTATATCCGCAAACTGAAGGAAGTTATTCTCGCTTATAAAATAGATAAGTATCTTTCCAAAGATGAAATTTTAAATTTATATTTGAATCAGATTTATCTGGGACACGGAACTTACGGAATAGAATCGGCAGCGCTCGGTTACTTTGGCAAAACTGCCAAGGAGTTGACCCTGCCCGAGGCAGCGCTTTTAGCCGGCCTGCCGAAGGCACCCAATACGTATTCTCCATTTCTCTATTTCGATAAAGCAAAACAAAGACAAGCTTACGTTCTCGCGCGTATGGTGGAAGACGGCTACATATCCAAGGAAGAAATGGACAAAGCATTTGCTGCTCCGTTGCAGTTGCGGTCCATGAAACCCAAAGATAAAATCGCGGCTTATTTTGTGGAAAATGTCCGCCGCTACGTGCAGGAAAAATATGGCGCCGACGTTCTATATAAGGAAGGTCTATCAATATATACGACTTTGAATTTATCCGCGCAACAAGACGCACGTGATGCTGTGGAAAAAGGCTTGACGGAATTGGAAGAAAGGCAAAAATACGAGCGTGGGCTTGTGCAAGGAGCGCTGTTCTCTATGGATGTGAAAACCGGCGCTATTCGCGCGATGGTCGGGGGCCGCGATTTCAATAAGAGTGAGTTCAACCGTGCGACCCAATCCCGCAGACAGGCCGGCTCTGCTTTTAAACCGTTGATCTATACGGCAGCATTCGACAAGGGATTGAATCCTTCGACGCGCTTTGTCGATTCTCCTATTGTAATAGAAGATCCAACTGCAGAAGACGGCCTCTGGAAACCAAGAAACTTTGATGAAAAATTCTTAGGGCCTACTACCATGAGGACTGCTCTTGTTCAATCACGAAATATCGTAACAATTAAAATTCTGCAGGAAATCGGCGTTGATTACGCGGCATCTTACGCCACGAATATGGGGATTTCTTCTCCTATAACGCGGACACTATCGCTGGCACTTGGTGTGTCGGGCGTAACCCTGGAGGAACTTGTAAGAGCTTATGATGTTTTGGCGAATCAGGGCAAAAAAGTAACTCCTTATTTCATTAAAAAAATTGTTGATCGCACCGGTAACGTTTTTGAAGAAACTAAAGTTCAAACGGAACAAGTGATCGATCCCCGTATTGCTTTCATGACCTCTTACATTATGCGGGATGTTGTAGAAAGCGGTACCGGCAGGCGGGTCAAAAGCATAGGAAGACCGGTTGCCGGAAAAACGGGAACGACGAATGATTTTCGTGACGCCTGGTTTATCGGTTTTACTCCTTCCCTGATTACCGGAGTTTGGGTAGGTTTCGATCAGGAAATATCTTTGGGCAAACAAGAAGTAGGCGGAAGAGCAGCGGCGCCTATTTGGTTGTATTTTATGGAAAAAGTACTACAAAACGTTCCTGCGGAAACCTTTCCCGCGCCGGAAGGTATCGTTTTTATCAAAGTCGATCCTAAAACCGGAAGGCCGGCAAGCGAATCAGATAAAGGAACTATTTACGAATGTTTTCTGGATAGCGCGCAGCCCAGTGAAAAATCTGACGATTTCCCCGAAGAAAAGGAAGATATATTTCGATAAAAATTCAGGAGCTTATAAAGAGACTTGACAAATACTTTTTTTTTCGTTATTAGATACTTAAATTCGCGAGGAATTACATTATGTTTCTTAAAGAAAAAACCTGCGGCAATAACCTGATAATTAACATCGTCAGGGTACTCGTAGTAGTACTCAGGGGGTCTGCCGCTCTCTGTATCTTTAAGAAATAACATAAAAGATACAAGCCGCGAGCCCCTAAATCCCGCGGCTTTTTTGTTTTAGCAGTAAAGCCGCTTTTCTTAAAAGAAACTAGCGGCTTTTTTAATTAGTGAGGCTCAAATTTCAGGAACTAAGTGAACTGGAATTTGTTAGCCGAACTATCCTGCGCGAGTAAAACGAGTCGCAGGGTTACGGCGGGTAAAATTTTAATATATATAAATCTCGAGGTAAATAAATGAAATTAAAAGGTTCGCAAATTCTGCTGAAGATGCTGGAAGAAGAAAAAGTGGATATCATTTTCGGATACCCGGGTGGATCAGTTCTGGATATTTACGATCAACTTTATAAAAGTAATATTAAGCATATTCTGGTTCGTCATGAACAGGGAGCAGTGCATGCCGCTGACGGCTACGCCCGCGCTACCGGAAAGGTAGGCGTCTGTCTGGTCACTTCCGGTCCGGGAGCCACAAACACTGTTACCGGCATCGCCACAGCCAACATGGATTCCATACCTATCGTTGTTTTTACGGGGCAAGTACCGACAGCATTGATCGGCAACGATGCCTTTCAGGAATCTGACATCACGGGCATAACGCGCCCATGCACCAAACACAATTTTCTGGTTAGGAGCGTGGAAGAACTTGCTTCAACTATTAAGGAAGCTTTTCACATCGCGCGCTCAGGGCGGCCGGGCCCGGTTTTGGTGGACTTACCTAAAAACGTGATGGCGACGGAAACCGACTACGATCCCGCCAGCATCAAGATTAGAAACTATGATATATTTCACAAGCCGGCCCCCAAGAAAATGGCTCAGGTTTTAGAAATGCTGACTCAGGCCAAAAAGCCTTTAATTATGACCGGCGGCGGCGTCATTCTAGGCAAAGCTGCGGCAGAGCTGACTGAACTGGCAAGACTCTATCAAATCCCCGTCACCGGCACTCTGATGGGATTGGGCTCCTTTCCGGGAACAGATCCGCTCTGGCTGGGCATGTTGGGAATGCACGGCACCTTCTACGCGAATATGGCAGTCAGCCATTGTGACTTGCTTATCGCCGTGGGAGTAAGGTTCGACGACCGCGTCACGGGCACGATTGAAACTTTCGCCGCCAACGCTAAAATTATTCAAATCGATATTGATCCTTCCTCCATCAACAGAAATGTTGTCGTGGAGTTACCTATTATCGGCGACACTAAGGCCACTCTTAGAGACATGATTAAATTTTTGGCCGAACATAACTATACACCATTGCCAACGGAAAGAAGTGAATGGTTAAAGCAAACTGCCGAATGGAGGGAAAAAGTTCCGCTTACATACTGTCAAAACGGCCAGGTTATCAAACCACAGTATGTCATCGAAACGCTCCGCAAATTGACTAAAGGCAATGTCATTGTCACCACTGAAGTCGGCCAGAACCAGATGTGGACGGCGCAATTTTTCCAGTTTGATAAGCCCAATACTTTCATTACGTCCGGCGGACTGGGCACAATGGGCTACGGTTTGCCCGCGGCTATCGGCGTTAAGTGCGCGTTCCCCGATAAACAAGTTGTGGATATCGCCGGTGATGGCAGCATCCAAATGAATATTCAGGAACTGGCCACTGCCGCTCAGTATAACATTTCTGTAAAAATCGTTCTTTTAAATAATGGCTATCTGGGCATGGTGCGTCAGTGGCAGGAATTATTTTATGAAAAACGTTATTCGCACACAGACATGTCTTATGCTCCGGACTTCGTGAAATTGGCTGAAGCATACGGCATCGTAGGCTTGCGTGCGATAAAACCGGGAGAAGTGGAACCGGTTTTACAAAAAGGGCTTTCTATCGATAAGCCTGTTTTGATGGATTTTCAGGTTTCCCGTGAAGAATGCGTTTATCCCATGGTGCGTCCTGGTGAATCCATCAGCGAAATGGAGCTGGGCACCAGAGAAATGATCAATTAATAAATATATAGAGAAAGGGTAATCAGCATGGAAAACAAAGAGCATATAATTTCGATACTTGTCCACAATAAACCGGACGTGTTAGCGAGAATCGCGGGAACACTGGGCGGCAAAGGCTACAATATTGAAAGTCTCTGCGTGAATACGACCACCAAATACGAAATATCGAAAATAGTAATGGCCACTATCGGCAATCAGGCAACTATTGCCAGAATCGAAAACCAATTGCAGAGGCTTGTCGATGTCATTCAAGTCGATGATTTAACCAATGTCGACTCGATTCACCGTGAAATGATTCTCGTTCGGTTGAATTTCGCCGAGGATAAAAAAGAACAGATAAAAAAAGCAATTGACACTTACAAATGGAAGGTAATAGTCTCCAACGATGCTTTTGTAATTCTTGAAATTACGGGTGATAAACCGCAAATCGACCTTGCTCTTGCCCGGTTGGAACCCCTAGGTGTAACCGATATCACAAGAACAGGTATCGTGGCTTTGGATTTAAAAGGCTGATATTTTAATTTGAAAAAATAATTTCTATTTAGCTAAATAAGCAGGGAGGTCTTATGGCAAAAATTAATTTTGGCGGTGTTCAAGAAAATATTATCACGGCGGAAGAATTTTCTCTAAAAAAAGCCCGGGAAGTTTTAAAAAATGAAGTGGTGGCTGTTCTCGGTTACGGCGTTCAAGGCCCGGCACAAGCCTTCAATATGAAAGACAATGGCATCAATATAATAATCGGACAGGCCAAGGAAGATAAGTCCTATTGGGATAAAGCCGTGGCTGATGGCTGGGTTCCCGGTAAAACACTTTTCTCCATTGAAGAAGCCGTAAAACGCGGTACTATTATCCAATATCTGGTATCGGATGCGGCGCAGATGATGCTCTGGCCCAAAGTCAAAGCAAATCTCAAAAAAGGCGACGCCCTTTATTTTTCACATGGTTTCTCCATCGTGTACAAAGACCAGACCGGCGTGATTCCGCCTGATTTTGTAGACGTGATTATGGTCGCCCCTAAAGGCTCCGGACTCAGTGTTCGCAGAAATTTCCTGAACGGCAGCGGCATTAACAGCAGTTTCGCAGTTCATCAGGATGCTACCGGCCGCGCTAAGGATAGAACATTGGCGCTGGGTATCGCTATCGGTTCCGGCTTCTTGTTTCCCACAACTTTCCAGATGGAAGTATATAGTGATCTGACCGGTGAGCGCGGCGTGTTGATGGGGGCGCTGGCCGGAATGATGGAAGCGCAGTACAACGAGTTGCGTAAGCATGGTCATACTCCGAGCGAAGCATTTAATGAGACTGTGGAAGAACTTACACAGAGCCTTATCCGTCTGGTTGATGAAAACGGTATGGATTGGATGTATGCCAATTGCAGCACTACCGCTCAACGCGGCGCGTTGGACTGGCGGCATAAATTTCGCAAAGCA
>DLME01000161.1:537-2902 GCA_002479215.1 Syntrophaceae bacterium UBA7544 | reverse complement strand
TAGTAGCCTGGTTTGATGTCTCCTGGATAAGGTTTGGGATTATATGGGTCGTAGTCGGGGATAATCAGTTCTGTTTCGTCATGCATTGCAGTAACTCCTTTTTATAGTGTTACCATATACATCACTCTGTTTTACTCAGAAGTCAAGGATAATGAGATATAAGTACACCTTTTTCAAGTACTAATTTCTCATTGACACCGATTAAGCCTGGCGTAAAATTAAAATAGCAAGTTCAAAATTAATCAAAGAACACTTGTAAATTTTTGGCAATGGATGGAATTAAATGCTGATTGAGATTGATGGACAATTTTATAATTCAACCGATGATTTTTTCAGCCCTGAGTGGTGGGATGAGTGGCAGAAAGAAAATTTCAAAAAAAAGTCAGCATCATTCCAAAGAAAAGTCCTAAAAACAGAAGAAGATTACCGTAACAACGAGGGCTAATGTGCTCGAAACCAAATTAAATCGCCTATTAAATAAATGTCCGAAATGTTGCAGCAATAACAAATACCGAATATTTACTTGCCTTATTTGCCAGAACTGCGGATATAAATGGGAATAATTACTTAACGGTCAGTTTGCTTTTATCCCGTTAACTTTCGCTTGGAGGATATTGCGATAATACCACCTTCGCAATTTTGGTGAGAGCAGGATCAAACTGCGTCCCAGAACATCGCTCTAACTCGGCCAACGTTTCATCTCCCGACTTGTTCTTCCCCCATGGACGCGGTATGACCATGGTGTCGTAGGCGTCGGCAATGCCGATTATTCTTGAGGCTAAAGGTATTTCCTCACCCTTCAAACAGTCCGGATACCCTGTCCCGTCATATCGCTCATGGTGGTGACGAATTACAGGCGCTAAGTTCGAAATTTTCTTTATTTGACTTACAATCTTGGCACCTTCTACTGAGTGTTGTTTGATAATTTCCCATTCAATAGGCGTTAGTCTTTCAGACTTGTTAAGTATTGCCTCGGAGATTCCGATCTTCCCAATGTCATGCAATAATGCAGCTCCACGTAAATCAGCAAGTTCGTCAGTGGTTAGTCCAACTTTTTTCCCGATTGCTTCCGCAATATCGGCAACCCTTATTGAGTGTCTATATCCATAAGATTCCTTGGCATCCACTGTAGCCGCCAAGGCTAAGATTTGATCTAGCGAAGCGTTAGCCAGCATGTCGGGCGCGATATCTCCCATTTCAGATACCAATGTCGTTTTGTAACCACCGCTTCGCTTGGAACTATATAGGGCAGCATCAGCCAGGAACAACAAACTGTTTTGTGTTTCGGCATTCTTCGGGAACTCAGCAATCCCGGCGCTAAAGCCGAGGGGATTTTCCAGTCCAAAGGATTCGATCTTAGGCATGTGCAACCATTTCAATCTTACACGTTCAAGGATATCTTTCGCTTTACTGGAATCAGTCTCCGGCATGATTACGGCAAATTCGTCGCCGCCATAGCGGAAAGATGTATCGATCTTGCGTAAAAATGATGTCATGGCTGCGGCCAGAGATTTTAATACGCTGTCACCACCCATATGCCCGAACTTGTCGTTATATTCCTTGAACCTGTCGATATCCAGAATAGCCAATGATAGCGGCCGTTTGTATCGATTAGACCGCTCTATTTCTATTTCCAGAACTTTGTAAAAGTGGCGCCGGTTGTAAAGTTTCGTCAGTTCATCGGTCATCGATAGCTGGCTCATTTTCTGAAGCAGCAAAGCATTCTCGATAGCAACTCCCGCTTGACTTCCCAAGGTGTTCAGAAGTTGTTTTTCTTCCCTGGAAAGAATTTTCTTGCCACTGGACACTAGCATAGCCATCGCTATTAGCTTGCCTGCTGATTTAATGGGGGCACTAATCACAGTGCTGTTATTATTCGATGGCAAACCAAGTTTACTTTTATCAACCACCAACGTATGGTCGAGGAGATGTTTTACTCCCCCTGGAATCTGAGAATTCTTCGCCACTGAATCTGCGGCCGTCCTTGAAAGAATTTGATTTAATGTATCAATTAGTGCCGGATTAACTCCATTATTGGCAACCGGTTTGAATTCTCTGGTGATTTCATCTTGAAGAAACAACACGCCCGAAGAATACTGCATCGCCTTAACAACCCCATCAAGGGCCTTTTTCAAGAGAGAGTCGAAATCTTTAGCTTCGCTCAGAGATCGGGAAATTTTGTTCAACATAGCAAGGTGTCTGGCATGCATCCGAAGTAATTCTTCTTCTTGAGTTGATAATTCAGCTTTACATTGCAGACTTTCTCGCCGGATTTGAGCCTCCCGTATTTCCCTCTGAATGACTGGAACAAGACGGTTAAGATTTCCCTTCATGACGTAATCGTTGGCCCCGGCTCTCATGGCAT
>DLME01000161.1:0-511 GCA_002479215.1 Syntrophaceae bacterium UBA7544 | reverse complement strand
GACCGCGGCTTCTTCGCCGATTTGCCCGGAAACAATGATGAAAGGCAAATCAAGTTTTCTAGTATGTAAGAGTTTCAGAGCGTCTAAACTGCTGAAGTTTGGCATCAAGTGGTCGCTGATTACAATGTCCCAAGATTCAACGTCGAGGGCGTCTCTCATCTCAATTTCCGTTTCCACTCGCTTATAATGGGATGTATAGCCCGCTTTTCGCAATTCCCTGAGCAATAGAATAGTATCATTTTCTGAATCTTCGACAACCAGAACCCTTAGAGGTTTTTCTTCTTTCGCCTGATTTGGAATTGTCATAGATATTTCTCCTGCTTATTATTCATATTACTACATAATATCCCAAAACTCTTTGTGCCAACATTCACGCTCAACGGGCCATCGTTGGTCACTTCTCATGGTCAAAAGGAAAAGCAATATGCCAAATAGGCTATTTCAATTGATCCGATGGACGGCTTAGCGCGAATCACTTTTGATAAGATCTGTCAGTTTCAAAAATTATATG
>DLME01000286.1 GCA_002479215.1 Syntrophaceae bacterium UBA7544 | reverse complement strand
TCTACGGCATAATCCAGGCTAGAATTAATTGACAAAACCCGCGGTAATTTGCCGCGGTCAAGGTTTATTGAGTTTATGCTGGAATCTTCTTCTTCCGAAGCCGCCCACTCTCGCGAGCATATAAAACTCAACGGTATTGTCTATACCCCCACATTGCTTGCCAGTTACGTTGCTAAGAAAGTGGTCACTTATTTTTTACAGGATGTTTTTAATCCAAATATTTCTGTCATGGGTGAGATACCAAATCCACCTGACCCTTCGTGTTGGCGGATTCTCGATCCTGCATGTGGAGATGGGGAGCTTTTAATTGCAGCTTGGCAGCAACTGATAAATAACCTACCAACTCAAGCACCATTGCCCGATGGACCAATTGACCCTAATGTTATCCTTTGCGGCATTGACATGGATCGTAATGCTATTATAGGAACAAAATCTAAAATTTTACAACTATCTATCGGCCACTCAGATCATGTTAAGGTTCTTAATACAAATGCCCTCTTTCCATTCAATCGTCATACAAGTGCCGAGGGTTGGGAGCAAGTCTACCATCAATTTGATGCTCCAAATGGTTTTGACATCTTAATTGCAAACCCTCCATGGGGGGCAAATATTGATCCATATAAGGAAAAGCTATCGAGCAAAGAATTTTCCCTATACCATGGCCAGTTCGACTCTGCGGACCTGTTTGTAGAGTTGGCGCTAAAAATCGTTAAACCAGGAGGTTATTTTGCTTTCATAATTCCAGATTCTTTGTTTAGCTTTGAAAGAATCTTTTTGCGGAAATTATTGCTTGCTCAAACCGAGATTCGTTTTATTGGACGATTCGGTGAAAACTTTTTTGACAAAATTAACAGGGCTTGTGCTGTGATAATTTGTAAAAACCGTTCAGATAATCCAGATATTATAGTGGAATGCTTGCGATTGCCGCCATCCATTCGGAAGCGTCTTTTAGAGGGGGATATAAATTTTATAGAAGCTGAGCGTATGCTCATTCACAAAGTACCACAGGAACGTTTCCGACGCAATCGAGATTGTAGATTTGATATTGATATATTACAGGAAGAGGAAAAAACGCTTAATGTCATTGGAAAATCCAAGAATACATTTAGAGATTATTTATTTAGCAGTCGTGGGGTTGAGTTGTCTAAATATGGGAAGGTATATCAATGTACTAAATGTGGGCTATGGATGCCTTTCCCTAATACCACTAAAAAGATGTGCCCCCATTGCAACTCCGTTATTATAATAGAGCCAGAAAATTGTACTGTGATTGTAAGTCAGGAAAAAGTCAAGGGCCATGCCCCCTTAATTGTAGGAGAGAATATTCGACGATACCAAATTCAAAGGAACCTTTGGATTGATATTAAAAGACCGGGAATTAAATATAAGGATACCTCTCTTTACATTCCACCTAAATTACTTGTGCGAAAAACAGGGGTGGGAATTTGTGCCATGATCGATTACACGAATTCGTTGACAAATCAAGTAGTTTATATATTTAAACCCCGAGATGATAATAAAAAGTCGTTTCCATTGGAATTCTTTTTAGGAATTATTAATTCAAGGGCGATGTATTATTACCTTGTAAAAACTTACGGTGAAACCGAGTGGCGTTCTCACCCATATATAACGCAGAAGCAAGTTCTCGATCTACATCTACCAAATAACGAAAGATTATTAAATGATAAGGGCGATATTGTTCAATCTATTGTTAATATACTTAAACCATTTCTAATTGATAACCGCAATATTCCTGTGAAGGACGACATACGAATAGAGTCTATGGTGGCCCAGCTTTATGGCTTAAAGAAAAGTGATTATGAGATCATTTTCAATACATTAAATAGTGTTGAAAATCTACTTCCTGTGCGGGCATTGAAAATTTGTGATGTTAATGATATATTTCCAAGTAATGGATAATAGCAATGGGAATCAGGTATATTGGCGCTAAAACGCAGGTTATTGGAGAAATCATTAAAGAAATCATTAAGATTGTTCCTCCTGGGTCTCACGTTACAGACCTTATGTGTGGGACATGCTCGATTTCTACCGCCCTCCGTATGATAGGCTATAATGTCACCGCAAATGATGTAATGACTTACTCATATCATCATGCTCGTCAAGCGCTTCTATTTACAAGGCCACCTTCCTTTGAAAATGCACGTGACTTCATTGATGCATTCTGTCCCAAGGAGAGTAAAAAACTATTCCCTCTTTCTCCCTATGAACAGATGATAGAAGCTTTGAATCGAGTTCCCTCTGAAGATGGATATTTTTGGCGAGAATTTAGCTTAGGGGGTTATCCCAAGAACACTGAAAAGCCGCGGAATTATTTTTCTCCTGAGAATGCTAAGAAAATTGATGGCATACGTAGGTTGGTCCGTCAGTTACATGGGGAAAACAAGATCAATGGGCTAGAGCATTCATTGCTGCTGCATGATCTTATTTTGGCAGCCAATGATATTGCAAATATCGCAGGCACTTATGGTCATTATATGGCCAAGCTCACGGGACGGGCAAAGGACAAAATAATAATTAAACCATCCACTCTTTTAATAATTGACGACGAAGGCAAGCATACGGTTTTGCAGGACTATGCCGAAACTATATCTAGCAAAATTACTTGTGATCTTTGTTATATCGATCCGCCATATATGAAGAGGCAATATGCTGCGAACTATCATATCTTAGAAACACTTGCCCGAGAAGATGAACCGGAAGCTATTGGGGTAAGCGGATTACGTCCGTGGAGAGATCAGTATTCTAATTTTTGTACAAAGACGCGTATAAGAGATTCATTTAGAAAGATATTCTCAAGTATGAACTGTCCACACTTTCTTGTGAGCTACAGCGAAGATGGACTTTTAAGCCTAAGAGAACTTGAGGAATTATTTTCTGAATTCGGAAACGTCAAAACAATGTTTTTTCCACATAAACGCTTCAAGAGTAACACTAGCCAACTCACACCATATTTAAAAGAATACTTAATTCAGTTAAAGATCAGATGATTTTACTCTCTTGCTTCCGAATTTTGAGGCCGCAATACGCGGGCAGCATGTCGTGGATGCCATGTTATAATATAGGGCTCGCCATTTATTAGGATCTCCAAAGTAGCAGAACCATCCGGTAATTCTACTATACGCCTTAAATCAATTTCTGAAACTTCAGCAAAATGTAACATGCAGTGAATAAGAGGGCTTATTATAATTATATTACGCGGATTATCAGCACCACCCTCTCCAAGTGGAATTAGATGATGAGCTTCTGTATAATAATTGCCATCATGTTTTCTAAATATATACGTTGTACCTGTAATTTGACATCTATAACCATATAATTCCTTCAGCGCTTGAACAGCCCTTATATTTCTCTGGCGAATCCTCGTTACAACTTCTCGTGTTCCTAATCCCCCAGCTTCAAGGTCCTCATCTTCACCAAAAAGACTATCAGCTATTTCTTCTTCAGTTCTTTGGCGCTGAGGATAACCTCTCCTTGGTCTTTGAGGGCCAGGTGTTGGCCGAGGGCGAGCTAT
>DLME01000264.1:22738-23087 GCA_002479215.1 Syntrophaceae bacterium UBA7544 | reverse complement strand
AAAACGCCGCGGCGGTGATTGTACCGGCGGCGCGGCCGCCGCTGTTTTTATAATCGGCAATATCGCTTTTGATTTGCTCATGATATTTTTCCCACAAGGGCAATTCCCAAACAAGTTCGCCGGTCGCTTGGGCGGCCTTATTTACTTCACTTTTGAGTTTATCATCAGTGCCCAGCATGCCGATTACATCATCTCCCAGCGCGATGATACAGGCACCGGTAAGAGTGGCAACATCAATAATTGCCGCCGGCTTATATTTGGAAGCGTAGGTCAGCGCGTCGGCTAAAATCAGCCTGCCTTCGGCGTCAGTATTGATAACTTCAATCGTTTTCCCGGAATATGACTTTAA
>DLME01000264.1:0-22682 GCA_002479215.1 Syntrophaceae bacterium UBA7544 | reverse complement strand
TTTCCCGGAATATGACTTTAAAATATCGCCCGGTTTATAAGCAGTGCCGCTGGGCATATTTTCCGTGGCGGGAATAAGCCCGACAATGTTGAGCGGCAAGCGCAGATCAGCGGATGCCATAATCGCACCCATTACCGCGGCTCCGCCGGACATATCCGATTTCATTTCATCCATTTTTTCGGCGGGCTTGATACAAATTCCTCCGCTGTCAAAAGTCAATCCTTTGCCCACCAGCACGATGGGCGCCGCGTTTTTTTTGCCGCCGGTATATTCCAGTATAATAAATTTTGGTTCCTGATTGCTTCCGGAGGCGACACCCAAGAGTGAATTCATCCCCAACTCCTTCATTTTAGCTTTATCCAGCACCTGGCAGGAAACATTTTTCCGGGTGGCAATTCCTTGCGCTTTTTTCGCGAGAATTGTCGGCGTCATTTCGTTTCCCGGGGCGGAAACCAGGTCGCGAGTAAAATATACGGCTTGTGTAATTACCTGTGCTTTTTTAATTGTGGCTGCGATCAGAGAAAAATCTTTTTCTTCAGCGATAATATTCAATTGTTCCATGTTCTTTAAATCTTCGCGGTCAACAGTTTTGAAAGGCGTGTATTGATAAAGCCCTAAAAGCGCTCCTTCCGCCACGGCTTGCGCAACTTTATCTTTGGCGTCGGGGATAAGATTTAAATCAATGTAAGCTGCCGCCTCTTTTATGTTTATACTTCGTAAATGCTGCATGGCTTTGGCCAAAGCGATGCGCAGTTTTTCCAGATTAAATTCGCTATATTTCCCCAAGCCAACAAGGGCGATTCTTTTTGCCGGCAGTAATCCTCTGGTATAAATTACCGATATTTGGGAGGGTTTTGCCTCAAAATCATGATTAGCAATCAATTCGCTGATTAATCCAGCGGTTTTTTGATCAATTTGCAGCGCCACTCCGGCCAATTTTTTGCTGTCTTCAAACAACGCTAAAATAATGGCCTGGCTTTTTGTTTCGGCAAGCTTCCCCTTCTGAACAGATATTTTCACCTCGATCCTCCTGTCTTGTTTCCCTAAAAAGTTTTAGTTATCAAATATGTCTGCGCGGAAGATAACATATAGCCCCAAAAAGTCAATCCCGCGACTTGGAATCCACCGGCTCCGGCCGCGATAGGAAAGCTCCGTGAGTCGCGGGAGGTCGCCTTGTTTTTTAGGGAGCCTCCGGCTCCTGCTCGGAGGGGGCTCCACTGATCAGGCGGCGCTCACGGGTATGAACCCCAAAGCAAGCTTTGGACCCAAATTTCATCCCAAGGAATGGGATATTGTCCCCCTGCTCATAAGGGATAATCCAGCTAACGAATTCCGATACATTCTGTTTCCGGAATTTGGGTCTCATTACCCTCCGCTTAGCGGGATTGTTCAACTTGCCAATTTCGATGCGCTTCGCTTTCGAAATTGGAGTTTCACGAATGAAAAATCGAGGAAATATGGGGGGATTTACTGCAATGTTATAGCGTTGCGGCGCAGGCAGACACTAATGTTCTTCTCGTTAGTCTTTAAAATGAAGATCAGGTAATTGATGTTTTTTTCTATCGCTTCGGCATAAAGATTTCTTTCGACGTTCCATCTTTCCCGGAAATGATTAACCATATGCCGGTTGACGTTGCCCAAATCTTTCTCCAAGCGGGTTTTGGTGATATAATAAAAATTAGTCGTTTTTTTCAAAAAATCAAGTTCGCTATCAAATCCGGAAACTTTGCCTTCGTCAAATTCATGGAAAAGGGGGATCAGTTTTTCCAGATAAAGCCGGTCGGCCATCTGCCCCAGCAAGTCCGCCGTCCCGAGAATTTGGCCGATAATCTCGATATTGGCCGAGGAAAAAGTAATTTTCTTAATGTCTATACTAAGGCCGGTGCAATTCAATATATCGTTAAAATTGTCCAAATCGTCATGGAAATAGTTTTCATGGGCGTAATAATCCTGCACAAACATTATGCTTCTTTTGATGTGCACGAGAGTGTATTTGGCGCCGGTTCCGGAATCATCGTCAGCTGTTTGAATATAGCCTGTATCGTGCATCAGCGCGCTGATTAAGCCCAGATTTATTTCCTTATCCGTAAATTTTACCCCCTGTAAATAAGCGCCGTGCAGGAGACGCGCCATGGCCAGCACAACCTGCATGGTGTGCCTTAAATCATGGTAATCGGTGTTGCATTTTTGAAATCCCGGATAATGACCGCGAAACAGCTTTTCCACATCGCGGAAAGCTTTATCCAAATACCGAAAATCAAATTGGGGATTAATCAGGGAGGTGGTAAATTTGACTTCTTTGATAATCGCGTTATTATCGCGAATGTCCAGTAGCTCCGAATAAACCTCTTTTGCATCAACCATAGAATAATCCCCAGAATTTGAATTTCTGAACAAATTGTATGATCGCCGGACGATTAGCTGAGACCTTTGAATAATTATTAATTTTTCACTGGAATCCTCGCCCCGTGAGCGCCGACTCCAATGACAAAATTCAAAGCTCTCTAACTAAATTTACTTTATTTTTCAACTATCACTGTCGGTTATTATTTGTCTATTAATTTTTTTGGTAATTTCGAAAAAAACTTGAACTATTGTCATGAAGTGCAAATTAAGCTTTTTACAGACATCATGCTTCACAGTAGGGTATTCGCCGGATAATACTCCACGGTTGTCAAATATTATGTGACTTTTTAGGGGCAGAGGTTGTATATAGTTTAGAGACCAGTAATGTTGCTTTGAATAAAGCGATTTTTTAAGGCTTCGTATCATATATAGATTGCCACGCCGACTGAGAGTCGCAATGACAATTGGAATTACCATAGAGAATTGAACGCCATGGAACAAATAGAAGATTTTAAAGAACTGACAGAAATCATTCGGAAGACCCCCCCGGTCCAGCCGCCGGATGATTTCGCGCCACGGGTGATGGCGGCTGTTATGCACGCGGAAACCGGCTTTTATGCACGCGCGTTAAATTTTCTTGCCCGGCGCCGTGAATTTACACTGGACCCGGCCCGGGCTTTGCGCGGCCAGTCCAGCCACAATGAAATGTTTGTATATTTTATGCTGGTCGCGGTCGCCCATCTGACCTTCGCCTTTGTCTTACTTATCGGCTTCCAGAATATTAACCCGAAAACATTACTTCCACCTATCGTCCTGCTGCAACCATGGCTTCTGTTATTTCTGGCCTGCTGGCTGGGTTTATGGGGACTTCTGCTGAAGAAAAACACCGCAACCGGCGTCAGGGTGGCGCGCGCTACCACTCTCATTTACATCGAGGCCGTGGTCATCAATGGGGTGCTTTTATTTATCCAATTCCACCGGATTCTCCTTTTAATTCCATTTATCGCCACCATAGTCGGCGGCACCGTTGCCGCGGGTATTTTTCTGACGTTGATCTGCGGCGGCAATAATATCAGAATTGATAATTCGGGGGACGTCTGCCCCGGCATAAAAATATTAGTTTAGCAGCAAGGCGTGATTAAGGAACGGCGCAACCATGAACTTTCTGAAGAAGAAAACTAAAAACAGCCGGGGTATGACCCTGCTCGAAATAATTGCCGTATTGGTCGTAGTTGGCATTGTCAGTGCAATCGCCGTGAGTCGCCTCACACTAGCAGGAACCCAACTATACACGGAAAGAGATATATTACAATCCAATCTCCGTTTTGCCCAGTTCAGAGCACTGACTGATAATGCCGCCACCACGACAACCTGGGGTATCAGTTTTGCTGGCGGCACCTACACCCTGCAAACAAACGGCGCCGCTGCGACTATTTTTTTCCCTTCCGACGGCTCCGCCACGCATACCTTGTCTGCCGGTGTTACCATAACCGCTCCGGCCTCCGGCTCAAGTGTTACCTATAACTTCTGGGGCAACCCCGGAGCAGCCAATATACCGGTTACTCTCTCTCAGGGAGGGCAAATAATCACTTTTACTATAACTGGAACTACCGGATTTATGCCATGAAACTAAAGACAAAGAGATCAAAAGGCGGCTTCACCCTCATTGAGATTATCATTGCTGTGGTTGTGCTGGCCATTGTAGCCGCGATGATGGCTTCCTATTTGGGCAAATCGTTTCCATCCCTTACCCGCAGCAGCGTTCCCATAGCCAACCTGAATAAATCTCTGAGCCTCAATCAGGTTATGGAAAAAATTTCCGTTCAATACGCCATGTATCCCCACTGGCGCGCAAGCACAAATTACCCACAAGGAACAATTATTCTTTCACCAACACTGTCGGGGGGTAAGGGTTTCCAGTATGTGAGTGGCGGCGGAACAAGCGGAGCAACTCAACCCGCCTCCTGGCAAACAGCAACTGGCGGCATCCCTACCCCTACCGATGGCAGTATTACCTGGACACTTAGCAGCACTTGTGCGCCTCCCTTACTAAGCAACAGCTGCCAAACAAATGGCGGCTGCACCTTCACTTGTCCAACAGATTTGCAGAGCCTCATTGGCGCGGAAGGACAAAATTATACTAACGCATTTGGCAGTTACCAAGTCATTAATAATCATTTTATCACACTTGCTACGAATACTGAACAGCCATGCACTTCCATCACAACCTGTCCAGTTGATTATCCACGTTATCTCAAGGTAACAATCGGCTTCCGCTCGGATAACCCTGCCGGGACAGGGGAGACGCTGACCACCTTGTTTGTCCTACGTTGAGAGGAAAGAAAAAAATGCGCAGACGCACCGCCTGTAATAAAAATGGCTTTACCCTGATGGAAGTGGTTGTATCCCTGCTGTTGATCGGCATCATGGGCGTTGTGGCCGGCATGTTGCTCGTAGCCATAACCAAAGGTTATGTCTTTTCCCAGCAGAATAACGAGATTTCTTTGAAGGGTCAGGTAGCTGTGGCCAAAATGGTAAAAGAGATCGGCTCTATCCGCATCGAGACGGACAAAATAACGGCGGCAACGGCAACATCTATCAGTTATACTTATACTGATCCTGTTACCAACACAACCGCCAGTCATACGATTGCTCAAGCCGGCACGCAGATTCAATTTGATGGCATTACATTGGTCGATGTTGTTAATGCCTTTCTCCTCAGTTATTTCGATAACACTGGTGCGACAACAGCTACGTTGGCGAATATCCGCCGGGTGGACATAACTTTAAATTTGCAGGGCGCGGGAGGTATCATATCCACCTTTGCCGACAGCGCCAAAATAGAAGAGTCTTATTATTAGGGTGAATTTTATGCGTAGATATAACCGGAAAGGTTCAATTATAATCATGGTGATTGTCGCCATGCTGGTGATCGGCGTCCTGGGCGCCGGGATTTACAGTCTGACTAACTCTTCCACATTCACCGGTCTCTTATCTAATAAGAACGACCAGGCTTATCAACTGGCGCAGGCCGGGGTCCGTTACGCGATTGACAAATATATTAATCAGGGTATCACCAATCTAGCTGTCACAAACTTTTCCCTGCCGGATCAAAATCATCAGTTCAATATCTCCATCGCCAACAGCGTCATCACTTCCATTGGCATCGTGAATGCCGGTACTTTTTTAGAAGCCCAGCGGCAAATTATTTATAACCTGACAGCAGATTGGGGCAGTACTTGCACCGGCACTTGCATTGGCGGCATTTGCACTGGCGGTAATGGCAGTTGCCCACCAATCCCTCCGGGACCAGTTATCACAGGTCAAACCGGTGCTTTCTCACCCACTGAAAGCGCCGCAGGCGCCATTACTGTGTCCAGCACCGGCACCATTACTCTGGGCGGCAATGTTGGCGGCAATTCCGGCGTCATCCTGTATCAGGGAAGCAGCAGCGTCAGCAACTGCAACGCCGGAGCCTGTTATTTCCCTTGCGGCCTGCGCGCCTATTTCCAGTTTACCGCTAACGAAGATAATTCCTCCGGCAGCACAAACATTGGCGATGGGTTTACCTTTGCCGTTCTCAACGCTCTCAACAATACGCGGAATTGCTCAGGCGGCGCGCCGGCCGGCGTCAACATGGGCGAGTTAATGGGATATGCCGGCCCGGGTACATCCGACGGGAAAGGCCTCCAACCACCGAAAATGGCGATTGAATTTGATTTCTATTCGAATGCCGGTACCGAGACATATAACGGTTGCAGCAGCGGCAGGAATGACAGTGCTAATAACCATATGGCGCTGATGTTTTGGGGTCTCAATCTAGCGGGCAATTGTGCTACGGGCTCCACTGCTAGCGGTTATCCTCAGGCCAGCTTCGATGACAACATCCATGGGGCCGGCGATGGGACTATAAATAATCCTTATAATTCAGCGTCTACCGGCAATGGCTCCGGATTGGGCGGTTATTATGAAGGAGCCAAGACTACCTGTAAGACACTGACCAATCCGACGAACACCTGCAACTGGATGGAAGACGGCCACATATACAGCTTCCGCCTCGAAATCTCCAAGGCTACCGCCGGGGACGGATCGGGCAATGGCCTTTATCAAATTAACGCCTGGATTTACCGGGATTCCGACACCATTCCAACAGGCTTCAATGATGTTACCAATCCTTTCACCGCCTCCTTGCCTCAAATCAGCCGGACAGTCACGCTTTCCGCAGCGAATCATACCGCCCTGAACCAGATATATTTCGGATTTACTGAAGCGACGGGCGCCGCCAGCCAGAACGTCCAGATAAGCAATTTGGGCGTCTTTTTCCCGCAGCTCTCGGGCGGCGTCTGTACCGGCGCTTGTACTTATGCCATCACCCCGACCAGTCTGGCGGTTGCTTATGGTGGCGCCACCGGACAAACTGTGGCGGTAACGGCAGCAACAGGTTGCACCTGGACGGCGGTGAGCGATAGTACCACCTGGCTTACAGTTACCGGCGGTGCAAGCGGAACCAGTTTCGGCACGGTGACCTATAATGTTGCTGCCGATACCGGACCAGCAAGGACCGGCCACATTATTATCGGTGGTCAAACCTTCACGGTGACTCAGGCTGTTGGTCTGCCGACCTGTACACTTGCGGCAGGTTCGAATATAGTGCCTAATGGCGGCACTAACACCCTGACCTGGACTATTGCCAACGGTCCGGCTAATGGCACCTTCGCGGGTACGCTTCTCGGAGGCTGCACCAACTTTACCAATTCCAACGGCGGCTCCTGTACCACGGCAGCCCAGACCACTGCCGGAGCGATAACCGACACGCTGACGGTCACCAATGCCAGCGGCAGCAATAATTGCTCGACTACCTTCTATGTCGGCTGCCAGAATTATTCAGTGTATAACAATACTGGTAGTAGGCTTTACTTTAAAGCTACCGGGTCAACATGCACTCGAGTATCTAGCGGCAATCAAATTACAGCCACACTAGCTTCGGGCGGTACAGTAACCAGGTATAGCGCAACCGATACTACTTGCGCCACTGCGCTGGGTTCAATTAACTACACGGCCGCGATGAACGCCGATATAGTTGCCAACGGCGGTAATGGTAACTGCCTGGTAAACTACGGAAACAACGCTGTAAATGATACAGTTACTGACCGGTAAATATACCGAAATAACCTTTTCACATTAAAAAACACGCCCCGTGGAAAAGATCCACGGGGCGTGTTCTGTCTACAGGTATAATAGATAGAGATTCTGTTGTTTCCAGTCTCTTACTTGAACCTTCGTGCTTCCTGTCTGTCCAGCAAATGGGGTCAGATCAGAGATATAAACCCATTAATTCCAATATTTGACTGAATTGTCCGGTCGGCACCGGGCAATGACAATAAATCCCCTTCGCTCCCCCTTTAAGTAAAGGGGAACTAAAAAAATGAACCACAATGTTCTGGGTAAATCACAGAAGCGGTAAAGGGATACTTAAAAATTAAATCTTTTCTGCATCCCTGATTATCGAAGATTCTTAGGAAGCATTATCATTCACTATTCGCGAGCATACCCCTCCGCAAGCTACGGGGTATGCTCGCTACCGAATTCACTCATTAATTGCTTTAATCTCTCCAGGCCGCGGTACACCCGCATTTTGACGGCGCTCAACGACGCGCCCGATATTGCCGCTACTTCTTCAAAAGAAAGCTCCGCATAAAATCTCAGGATGATGGCTTCGCGCAAATCAACAGGCAACTTTTGCAAACACGAATCCAGGACATCTGCCTGCTGATGCCGAATAAATAATTGTTCCGGATTTTCCCTATCGCCTGCCGGCCCGGTAAGATGAGCACTGCCCGGTTCATATTCCGCCGTAACTTCTCTTTTCTTCCGCAAATGGTTTTTAATGATATTCAGACTGATTGTATAAAGCCAGGTAAAAAAAAATTTATCCGGATCAAATCGTTGAAGATGCTGGAAAGCGCGGACAAATGTTTCCTGGGCTAAATCACCGGCATCTTCCCGGTTGCCGGTCATGCGGTAAGCTAAATTGTAAATAGGTGATTTATATTTCTCCACCAGCAAGGCATATTCCTGCCTGTCTCCTTTTAAAACCTTGGCAACAATTTCCGCTTCGAGTTTTTGATCCATTGCCACATACTATCCATTGATGATAGTAAAATTCACCAATATGCTGCATACGCAATACTCTATAATATGATATTCCCCCCTCCATCGAATATCAAGTAAATTCAAATATTATGATGAAATATTTTTGGACAAATTCTATTAAAAATAGTAAGTTTAATCTACAAAAATACGGGGTTTTTTTATGTTATACGATAAAACTGTCGCTGTTGTTGTTCCCACCTATAACGAAGAGAAACAAATCGGCCAGGTTTTGGACACAATGCCCGACTTTGTCGACCGCATCATCGTTGTCAACGATTGCTCCCAAGATAACACCGCCGCTATCGTCTTGGATTATATAAGCAAACATCAATCAGTACAACAAATTGCGAAAAAGGATGTACCAGCTCCGCTGGATAACAAATATAATCGCGCTGAGCATATTTTAAAAGAAAGCCGCCAGACAGAGCTGGAAAAATTTATTCCAGCAGAAATAGCCAACATGAATCCTGAAACCGACAGAGTAATCCTGATTAATAATTTAAAAAATGGCGGCGTCGGTGCTGCTATCGCCCGCGGTTACAAGTGGTGTCTGGATCATAACATGGATTGTACCGCATCTATGGATGGCGATGGACAGATGGATCCGGCAGAGTTGGAATCAATTTGCCAGCCGATTATCAGCGAAGAAGTTGATTGCGTCAAGGGTAACCGGCTAATTCATGGCAGTGCTCCTATGATAATTCCCAGAACTCGTTATTTTGGTAATGCAATTTTATCGATTTTAACGAAAATTGCTTCTGGTTATTGGCATATTTCCGATACACAATGTGGCTACCGAGCTCTTTCTTTAGCAGCTCTAAGTTCAATTAAATTGCACGACATTTACAAAAGCTACGGTATGCCTAATGATATACTTATAAAACTCAACATTGCGTTTTGCACTTTAAAGGAAGTTAAAATAAAACCTGTTTACAATATCGGCGAGAGCTCTAAAATGAAAGTGGGCAAGGTTATTCCTCGTATATCGTGGCTGTTATTCCAGTCTTTTTTCAAAAGATTGTGGGTTAAATATCTCTTCCGCGACTTTCACCCTCTTTTCCTGCTTTATCATTTTGCGTTTATTTTAGGGCTTTGTTCCATACCTTACGCAGTTAAAATAATCTCTTTCGTTTTTGCCGGAAAATCTGTTTCGGCAACAACAATGCTGGCTTTCTTTTTTCTCTTCACCAGCAGTTTCCAATCCCTTTTATTTGCCATGTGGATGGATATTCAAGATAACGAAAGACTCTATAAATAGGCATTAAGATCAATGTCAAGGTTGCATAGACAATAATGAAAATGCTCCTTATAACAAGCAGTTTCCCCAAGTATGGGCGTATCGGCGGCATGTTTATACCTGATACAATCCGATCACTGAACAAACGGGGAATGGATGTGCATGTGCTTACACAAAATTGTGATTCTTTTAAAACTGATTACGAATTGTTATGGCCGGGGTGTGAGGTTACATATTTTGGGTGGAACGGTAGAGACACACCAGTTATATCATTATTGAAAAATAGATTATTCGGTATTTTTTTTGCCGCTCAATATTTTGTCAATGGTTTTTTAGCGGGCAGGCATATCTGTATAAACTGGAGACCGGATATAATTTTTGCTGAATGGCTTATTCCTGCCGGTTTAATTGCTTATTTGTTATCTTTATTTACAAATATTCCCTATTGTTGTCGTGCTTTAGGTTCGGATGTTTATATAGCGGCCAACAATACCTTTCTTCGTCCTCTAATAAAACATATTACTAAAAAGAGCACTTTACTTTTTGCTGATGGTTTTGACCTATGTCAGAAAACTTCCGCTCTCGCCAATGGCAAAGAATGTTATTTTGCGGCTACAGCAAGAAAAATGGAAAACATAAACCCATCACATGATTTAAAAAACAATTGCAAACGATTTAACTTGGGTTGTATTGGCCGTCTTCATCAAGTTAAAGGTCAAGACATCCTTGTTAAAGCCTGTAATATTTTGTTTAAAAAAGGTATTGATTTTCAATGTTACTTGATTGGGGAAGGAGAAGAAAGAAATAATATAGAAAAGCTGATTAAAAATTTATCCTTAGAACAAAACGTTTTATTGACGGGAAGGCTCGAAGATGCGGAAGTTCAGGAACTTCTCCGAAACATGGATTGCGTCATTATTCCTTCGCGCAGTGAAAGTATTCCTCTGGTATTAATGGAGGCGGTTTCGGCTAAAAAAGCGTTGATCGTAAGTGATGTAGGCGATATGGGTTATCTTGCCGAAAAATATAATTTAGGTTATGTTGTTAAGTCGGAAGACCATTATGGTCTTGCAGAAGCTTTGATAATAATGAGCGACTCAAAAATACGCGCTTCTTTTTGCAATAAACAACAGCAAGAAGAATTGGCTTCAATTTTATCCGTCGAAGCCGGAGTTAAAGTTATATTTGAAAAAATAAGAGGTTTACGAAATAATTTATGAGTTCGAAAAAAGTATTAGTGACCGGCGCTGGCGGTTTTATCGGTAGCCACCTCACAGAAAGACTCGTTGAACTTGGACACGAAGTTCGCGCTTTTGTTCACTACAATTCTGCAAGTAACTGGGGATGGCTGGAAAAATCGCCCTACATTAAGGATATTGAAGTCTATGCCGGTGATATTCGTGATTTCGATTCGGCAAGAAATGCCATTAAAGGTTGCAAAGAAATTTACCATTTAGCAGCTCTTATTGGCATACCCTATTCTTACGATTCTCCTCTTGCTTATATCAAAACTAATATTGAAGGTACTTATAATGTATTAGAAAATTCCCGTTTGCTGGACTTAGAAAATATCATCATAACTTCAACTAGCGAAACATATGGAACGGCAAAAACAGTTGCCATTGCGGAAGATCACCATCTTATCGGTCAGTCGCCCTATTCCGCTTCAAAAATTGCCGCCGATCAGTTAGCCCTGAGTTACTGGCTTTCTTTTAAGCTACCGGTAAAAATTGTGAGACCATTCAACACTTATGGCCCTCGTCAATCGGCCAGAGCAATCATTCCTACGATTATATGCCAAATATTGACGGGTAACAGAATATTAAATTTAGGTAATATTTCCCCAACACGCGATTTAACTTTTATTCAAGATACCGTAGAAGGCTTTATAGAAATTGCGAAAACAAATAAGCTTACCGGCGAAGTTACCAATATCGGCAGTGGTTTTGAAATATCAGTTAAAGAACTGGCTTTGGAAATCGCTCGTATTTGCAATGTCAAGGTTGAATTTAATCTTTCCGCGGAACGCAAGCGCCCGGAAAAAAGCGAAGTAAAACGGCTCTATTGTGATAATACTAAAATTAAAAAAAATACCATCTGGCAGCCTAAGAATTCTTTAACGCAGGGACTCAAACAGACTGTAACTTGGATCAAGCAAAATATTCACCTTTATAAGCAAGGGCTTTACATAAAATAGGTGCATTATGCAGGCTATAATACTCGCTGGTGGAAAGGGCACACGTTTAAAACCTTATACAACTGTTTTGCCTAAGCCATTGATGCCGATAGGCGATTGTCCGATTCTCGAAGTTGTCGTGCGCCAGCTCAAAAAAAATTGTTTTAACAAAATAACTATGGCCATAGGCCATCAACATGATCTCTTTATGGCTTTTTTCGGTAATGGCGAAAAATGGGGCATCCCTATTGATTACTATATTGAAAATGACCCGCTGGGCACAGCGGGGCCAATTTGTCACATTCAAAATATTGAAGATAATTTTTTAATGATGAATGGCGATATTCTGACAGACTTATCATTTCAAGAACTTTTTAAAATCCATAAAGAAAAGAAGGCAGATTTAACTATTGCAACGCATCAACGAGTGCAGACAATAAACTATGGAACATTAGAATACGATAAAGAAGGAAGGTTAACAACGTTTATAGAAAAGCCATCAATTCCTTTCAGCGTCAGCATGGGAGTTTATGTTCTTTCCCGAAGTGTATTACGCCTTATACCTAAGAAGGGCCGCTTTGATTTTCCCGATTTAGTTCAAAAAATGCTGGCGGAGAAAATGTACGTATATTGTCACCCCTATGATGGTTACTGGATGGATATTGGACGTCCTGAAGATTATGAGCAGGCGATTGAAGATTACGATAAGATGAAAGATATGCTATGAGCAAGCAAAATCCTGTTATTCCTCTTTTTGATCTTAATTATGGAAGGGAGGAAGAAGAAGCTGTATCACGTGTCTTGCGAAGTAAATGGCTTACCATGGGGCCGGAAACGGAAGCACTGGAATACGAATTTGCCGAATATTTTAAAGTCAAACATGCCATAGCCGTAAGTAGTTGCACTACTGCTTTACATTTGGCTAATCTGGCCGTCGGTGTAAAACAGGGAACCGAAGTAATCTGTCCTTCACTTACTTTTGTTGCTACATCGAATTCCGTTATTTATGCCGGCGGAACTCCTGTTTTTGCAGATGTCGTCTCTCTCGACGACTGGACAATTTCTCCTGACGAAATCGAAGAAAAAATAAACAAAAATACTCGAGCAATAGTAATTATGCATTATGGCGGTTTTGCCTGCAAAATGGATGGAATTATCGAAATTGCAAAGCGCTGCAAAATTCCGGTAATCGAAGATGCGGCACATGCACCGGGCTCATTTTATAAAGATAGATTGCTGGGAGCAATTGGCAATATCTCCTGTTTTTCCTTTTTTTCCAATAAAAATATTTCTACAGGTGAAGGCGGTATCATCTGTACTAATAATGATGATTATGCAAACTACATAAAAAAAATCCGTTCTCATGGGATGACCAGTGCAACATTGGATCGCCATCTCGGCCATGCGTATAGCTATGATGTAACTGACTTGGGATATAATTACCGTATTGATGAAATTCACGCCGCTTTAGCCCGATGTCAATTAAAGAAATTGGAAACTGGAAATAAACGTCGCCGCTTGGCAGCAATTAGTTATAAAGATTCATTATCTAAAATTGACGGAATCAAGATTCCATTTGGTAATTATTGTTTTCTCGCTAATTATCATATCTTTTCTATACTTCTTGATAAAAGCATAGACCGGCACAGTTTGATGGTTTTTCTGCGGGAAAAAGGTATTCAAACCAGTATCCACTATCCGCCGGTGCATATGTTCTCATATTACCGGGGAAATTATAAGACAACAATGCTTCCCATAACCGAAGAAATCGGTATGCGTGAAGTAACTTTGCCGATGTTCCCGACAATCACCGACGGGCAAATATGCTTTATTTCCGAAAAGATAATGGAATTTTTTCAGAAATAATTAGATTTTATGATGATGGATTTTATGAGTACTATTTGTTTCTTAGTACCGACTATTATGGCGTGGATATTTCTTCCGAGATGATTAAAAACGCACGGCAGAAAGGAATTGATTTTATCTGCTCTTGTAAAAAATAATGAATATTGAAAGCATACATTATTCTTGTGGCGATGATTTTTGCTGTTCGCCAACTCCAAGGTCGAAAGCGTTTTCAAATTGGGACTTTATCGAAGCGCTTTCCAAAGCCACCGGATACAAAAATGTCAGCGTTACGATTGAAACTGGTGGTAAGAAATATATATTGCCTCTTTTAGAACGAAAAGCACTGGGATTGCATCCCATAGCTATCAGTTTGCCACTAGGTTTATATGGCGGAATTGATGTGTCCGAAGCTGAATTATATATTGAACTTTTAAAGCGTATAAAAAAGTTTCTTGGCAGCGCCATAGTCTTACAAAATCCATTTGACCCTGTTCTTCCGCAAATAAATTTGTCTTCACTATCTCGAGCGTACACCCACGTCATCGAATTTGGAAATACTACTTATGAAGATGTCTTCAAAACATTTTTCGACTCGAAACTGAGAAATCAGATTAGAAAAGGAGAGAAATCGAATTTGACCATCAGAGAAGGTAATGATGAAGAGATAACTAAGGTGTTTTATGAATTGTATGTTTTGACTAACTGGCGCTGGGGCAAAAGGTATCCCAAATATTCTATCGATTTTTTTAAACCTTTTGTGGGAAAACAATATTTTGAAATTAAGCTTTCAATGTTCGAAGGGAAGGCTATCTCGGCAATTATATTATTGAAATTATCCGGTCAATATTTGTATTGGTTTGGTGCTTTGAATAAAGACTATGGCGAATATTGCCCCAATCATCTTTTGCTTTCCAAGACGATAAAGGAAGCTATTGAAGCTGATGCCGAATTTTTCAATTTTGGCGCGAGCGGAAAGTTCATCCATGTAAAAAAATTCAAGGAGTCCTTTGGCGCAAAAGAAATCTTCTATGATATTTATTTCATGGGCAATCCCGTAACAAGATATGCGCTCGCCACGTTAATGCGGAGGCAATAATGTTTTCAAAAATTACAAAATACAGAATAAGCTGCGCTAAAAAGCTACACGGGCTTATTCTCGACCTTGGCGCTGGAGAAGGAGATTATACTTCATACCTTAATGGCGATGTGGTCAGCCTTGACCTTGATTTTACATGTTTGAAAAGCGTGCGGGGCTTGAAAGTAGCTGGCTCAGCCCTCCATTTGCCATTCCGCAACGATACTTTCGATGGCATTTGGTCATGTGCAGTGCTCGAACATGTTGAAATAAATTATATTCCCGAAGCAGTGCGGATTACAAAAAATGGCGGCACGATTTATATTTTAACCTGCAACCGCAACTCGCCTTGGGACCCGATAAAGCGGCTTTTTGGCTATGACGATTGGTGGAGCGATGGAAGAAAGGTGAGGTCATATTCGGCCGGAGAAGGGCATGTGAGACTTTATTCTGTAGGCGAATTGAGAAGATTTGGCAAGGTTACCGGCGAAATTTGGTGGGCGCCCGGGATAGACCAAATAGCAAGATATTTGCCAATTATTGGACATACGCTGATGTTAAAAATTGAAGTTACGCAAGAGCTAAAGAGCAGATTGAGGAAACGCTAATATAAATAATTCCAAGTGGTCATCTGAATATGACTGGCTGGATTAGAAAAAAAGCGGTGGATGACGCAATAAACTAATGCGGAGACAGTGAAGTGAATTTAAAGAAAATCCTGCAATACCTTCTCGCATTAATAGTGATAGTTGCAGTAGGATGTTTTTTCTATCTGGAATTCAACAAAAATTGGGATGCAATAAGGGCATATCATTTTACTGCCAACCCTTATTATATTTTCATGTCACTTATCCTCGTAGCTGTCGGCTTTCTTATGGTTACTTTCATCTGGAAAATCTGCGTAAATAATTACCTTCAGAGAAAATTGAGCTTTTGTGAAAGCATGGCTCTCTATAACACGAGTGCAATGCTTAAATACATTCCCGGCATAATATGGACTTACACTGCGCAAATAGCACTGATGTCATCGAAAGGGATTTCTAAAGCAGTATTGATTTATATAAATATGATATGCTTTATTTGCCTTGCCTTCGTTTCGGCCATATATGTTTTATATTATTATCTTTTCTATTTACAAATGGCACCTTGGGAAATTTCAATTTTGATATTTATTTTGCTAATTGCTCTGGATTTTGTTTTTATCACCTGGAACACCTCGATAATAAATTATCTGATAATTCCAATAAACCGTATATTCAAAAGGGAAATACAACCCTTAAAAATAAAGAAACTGCTTGTGATATATTTGCAACTGATATATTTTTTTTCTTATGTGCCTGCGGGAATAGGCATGTATTTTCTTGCTAAAGGAATAGGCATGGAAATTCCCTTTTCCAGCATACTGCCTATTATAGCCACGCTTTCCGTATCATTAGTATTGGGCTATATAGCTTTTTTCAGCCCGGGTGGCTTGGGTATAAGAGAAGGCACAATGTTTGTGATGCTAACGCACTTTTCGAATGTCGAAACTGCACTGATTCTGCCTATTGCGATGCGATTGATATATATAATTATCGAGCTTTTGCTGGGGATTATAGGAATACTTGTAGGCATGAAATATGGCTATTACCATAAACAGGTGAAAAGCCGACAAAAGCAATGATTATCGGGTTTCGCTGAAATATGGAACCAAACCATCGAGGGACATTAAATGAAGCTGACTTTCGTATCCATTGAAGATAGCATAACCGCCATTGGTTTCCGAAAAATGGCTGCCATCGCACGCCAAATACACCCCGAAACACAGGTATCCTATATAGTTCCGACTGGGAAAAGAGCTTTTCTTAAGCTAATATTTAGAAAAGATGCGTCCGAACCAACCATGTCAAATGATGACATAAAAAATATTGGGGATTATCTCGCAGGATTTGACATGGTTTGCTTTTCTTCGATGACTCCTTTTGCCGATATAACAAAACAAATCATCGCGACTATACGGGCAATAAATTCAAAAACCTATGTTGTTTGGGGTGGTGTTCATCCAATTCTTTATCCTGATGATGCTATACAATTTTCAAATGCAATATGTGTTGGGGAGGGGGAATTTGCCTTTAAAAATTTCCTTTATGCTTATGAAAAAGACCACGACTATACTGCTACAAAAAATTTCTGGTTCAATATAAATGGCAATATTATTAGGAATGCCTTTTTGCCCCTGCTTACCTCTGAAGAAATGGAAAAGTGCCCTTCACCGCTATATGCAAGTGATGAGCTTATTTATAAAAAAGGAAGAGGTTTTATGCCGCTTTCAACATCAGAGTATCTTCTGTTTAATGACATCACTTATACAACTGTGTGGACAATAGGTTGTCCGTTCAAATGCACTTTTTGTCATAATTCTAAATTAATAAAAATGGACAGGAATTATGCCAAATTACGACATCCATCAGTGGACTATAAAATAAAAGAAATAAAATCTGTTCTGGAAAAACACCCTTATATCTCATTAGTTAAGTTTTATGATGATAGCTTTATTGCTCTCCCCTCGAATGTTTTAACGGAATTTGCGGACAAATGGAAAACTGAAATTAATCTCCCCTTCTGGATTTTTGGAATGATACCTGTTTATATGAAAAGAGATAAAATGAAATATCTTGTTTGGGCAGGCATGAGCAGGGCAAAAATGGGCATTCAAAGTGGAAGTGATAAAATACTTAAATTCTATAAGAGATTTGACCGCCCTGGCCTTAACGCAAAAAGCATTTCAATTATGAGTGAATTTTCAAAATTTATGTTGGCACCAATATACGATATTATTGTTGATAATCCTATTGAGACAAAAGATGATATTGTCGCTACATTGCAAATGTTCTATGATTCTCCAAGGCCTTATAGATTATACATTCACTCTCTCAGAATTTTGCCGGACAGCGAAATGGAAAGGGATTTTGCTGCACTAAATATTTTCCCAGAGGATATTGGTTCCATTTTAGGCAATGTGAAGCCAACATTAGCCAATGCTATGTTTCACCTATTATCAGTTTTTAAGCCACCGAAGTGGCTTTTTTCATTGGTAATAAAACATATACGACCTTATGAAAGAACTCCAAGGGCATCGATATTTTTTAATATTGCTTACTATTTATACAAAGCGCGCCTTTTCTTGGACCGTATTATAGCAATGGATTTCTCGGTCCTTCTCGGTAAATTTGGCTGGATTTTGTGGAAATTGGGCATAGTCGGTTTCATTCAGCGCAGACGTATGAAAAAGGCATATTCAGGAATTATGTTAAATTGATATAATTTTTCAAACAGGTTTTTTATGTTCAATAAAGAAAATGGGTTTACATTGCCCATCAACTTAAATTTTTCCGACGGTAAAAAATATGCTTTTACTTTTATCTCGCTCTTAATCATCCTGTTAGCGATTTACTCTAACAGTTTCTATGGCGATTGGCATTTTGATGATTTTGGCAATATTGTCAACAATCCTCATATCCAGATAAAGTCTTTTTCCTGGAATGAAATAAATAATTCCTTTTACGGAATGGCGCAAGAAAGGCTTTCCCGGCCATTGGCCTATTTTAGTTTCGCCCTCAACTATTACTTCGATGGCGAAAATGTTTTTGGTTATCATTTGGTCAATTTTGCAATTCATTATCTGGCGGCAGTATTTTTATTCCTATTTATTTATAATACTCTTCATCTTCCGCTGCTGCGGGAAAAATATTCATCTATTGCCTATCCAATAGCAATGCTTTCAACTTTTTTCTGGGCAATAAATCCAGTTCATGTAACATCAGTTACTTACATCGTACAGCGCATGACCTCAATGGCTGCTCTTTTTTACATTATGTCCATGTACTTTTATCTAAAATTTCGTACCCAAGATAAGTTCATTTATTCAATTATTTATTTTATACTGTGTATTTTTGCTGGAATAGCTGCCGTACTGTCCAAAGAAAATGCGGTTATGCTTCCTTTATGTATATTACTTTTTGATTTAATTCTAATACAGGGATTGGACAAGAAAGCTGTAAAGAAATTTTCCAAGATTATCTTATTACCGGTGGCCATTATTTTCGTACTAGGTTTCATCTTTACCGATTTCTCATCTGTTTTGGGAGGATATGAAACCCGTGATTTTACTATGATGCAAAGACTTTTAACCGAACCTCGTATCATCATATTTTATTTATCGCTATTATTTTATCCAATTTATTCCCGCTTAACTTTACTTTACGATATTGATCTTTCCACTTCTCTTTTTCACCCCTGGTCAACGCTCCCGGCAATTTTTTGCATATTACTACTAATATTGGCTACTGTATATTTAGTAAAAAAATATCCCTTAATTTCTTTTTGTATAATTTTCTTCTTTTTGAACCATATTGTTGAAAGTTCGTTTATTGCACTGGAGTTAATTTTCGAACATCGTAATTATCTTCCTGCCATGCTTCTTTTTATATTGCCTTCTATTTTGATAATTAATGTTCTTGATTACTTTTCACATAAGAAAACAATCCAATTTGCTTGCGTAATTAGTGTAATAATAATCTTAACAGGACTAGGTGATATAACTTTCCGGCGTAATACAATTATTTCTGACGAATTTAATTTATGGTTTGATAATATCGAAAAATATCCTAAATTAAGCCGTACTCACTCCAACCTAGGTAATTTTTATTTAATTAAAGAGCTTAAGCCACAAGCATTACACGAATATGAAAATGCCATGGTTTTAAACAATTTTGGTAGTATTGAAGCCCGGGCAACCCAAGAGCACAATTTAGGACTTTATTATTTTAACGAAGGTAAATATGATTTCGCGCTCGCTTATTTGGAGAGATCATATGAAATTATGCCATTTTTTCGTTCTAATTCAATCCATATAGCCGAAATACGGTTACTAAAGAATGAATATCCACAAGCTCACAGATTTATTGAGTCGGAATTAAATAAATATAGTTCTGATTTTGATTTAAACAAAATGTTCTGTCTAATATTATTGAAAGAAAATAATTTCACAGCCGCTGCCCTATATGCAAGAAAAATGTTGATAAACGATCCATCCGGTTATTTTCCCCTTTCAGTTTTAGCGGAAACTTCACGGCATAAAGGAAATTTCCAGTCGGCCATTTCCTTTTGGAAGCTCTACCAACAGTCCTTACCCCTAGATCCCTATGCTAATCTCGCGCTAATTGAGTTGTACGCTCAAACTAATAATTTTAAATTGCTGTACCAAGAATTAGCTAAATTATATTGTCTAAAGAGAAACCAAACGCTTTTCTCCTACATAAAAGAAATATCCCGAAATAAAAATCTTTTAGTCTACACCCCGGATTGGGGAAGGATCAAAAATATTGTCGAAAAAAGAAATAGGTTTTTTTAATATACCTTATTAGATAAAAAAATAGCGCAAAATTTTAACTTCGCGCTATTTAATCTATATTTTATGAGTTTTCAAAAATTTAGCGTAAAATTTAGCGTTGCGGAAATTTTTGAATCTAATATCTGATTTCAAAACCTGCCAAACTTGGAAACCCTCTTTCAAAGAAATATCAAGATAAGCTGCACATTCCTCATATTTTTTTTGCTGGGAGTACACACTGGCAATCCCATAATAAATATATCCCTTATTATGATCTATCATCTTATTTAGCGTTTCATACTGGACCAGGGCTTCGTTATCGAGACCGGCATTTTGATATGCCTGTGCTAAATTCAACCTTGCCGGTACGTTGCTGGGATCTCTTTTGATCACAAACGAAAAATGAGCTATTGCTTCTTCATATTTACCCTGTTTGGCCAACATAATCCCAAAATTATTGCGGACATCCAGGTTATTTTGATCCAGATCAAAAGCCTTCGCCATGAGCTTTACCGCCTCAGCGACATTGCCAGCGCGGCTCTGAATGAGAGCCAGATGCATATACGGGTTTGCCAAATTCGGATCTAAGGCGATTGCCTTTTGGAAATATTCAATGGCTTTCTCGTCGTCATTTTTCGCTACTAAACAAACTCCATAGTTATAGTAAGCCATCGCTAGGTTCGGATTAAGCTTGATGCTTTTGGCGAAATAAATCATGGCCTCATCTATTCTGCCCAAAGATACAAGTGTATCACCCAGGTTATTGAACGCAAGCCCATTTTCTCCCGCAACTTCCAGGCAGCGGTTAAATAAAGCAAAACTATTGGAAAAATATATATTCTGAGCCCTGGTTAAGAATGCAAAATAAACTAGCATGACACCGTATAAGATGAATTTTAAGAGCTTGGAGTAACTGCCCTTTAATCTTTCGTCGGCTTCCCAGATGACCATAATAAAGATACCAATCATGGGGATGTACATGAACCGGTCGGCCATGGCCGGCCAAAGGCCCGCCTGGATCAGGCCGCTGGCCGGTAACATGGCAATAAGAAACCAGAGCCATCCCATGATCAGCCATGGCCTTTTTTCCCTCGTGATGAAAGTCAGAATAGTTATTAAAACTACAACGGACAGAGCTAATAAAAAATATAAAAGGATAAATGTTTTGGGAAAAGGATAAAAGATGGATAAATCGACCGGCCAGATAATATTACGCAAATATTGAATAATAGAAACAAAATAATTGTAAATTCTCATGTAAAATGGAACAAGCTCTTTTGTAACGAGAAAGTGACTGTGCAAAACTGACGCCATAGTTATCAACATTGAGCATAGTGAAAGAATCAGAAAGGGCAATTTTTCTACAATAATACCGCCCATAGCGGATTCCCAAAAGGAAATAAATCTATTTATAGGCTTAGAAATAATAGCGTTGCTTTCATCATTATTTACCGCCGATCTCTCGAATCTTTTCAGCGGCCAATAGTCCAGTAATAAAAGAAGCACGGGGAAAGTAAGAATTGAGGGTTTGCTCATTAAACCGAAGGCATAAAGGCACAAGATTAAGGCATACTGCCACTTTTTCTTTTTCTCCGTATAATGAAGGTAGGTATAAATCGCACTAAATAAGAATAAAGTGCTGAGTACAGTTTTTCTTTCCGCCAGCCAGGCCACAGATTCGACATTCAAAGGATGGAGGGCAAACAATAACGCCACAAAAGCCGCCTTGCCCTGAGCTCCGGTCATCCGCGATATAATGAGGAACAGCAGGAGGGCATTAAAAATATGGATGGCCAGATTGACCAGCAGATGAGGCCCCGGTTTAACGCCGAAGAGCTGGCAATCCAGCATATGGGAAAGCAAAGTCAAAGGATGCCAGTACGAAACATTGGTGAAGGTAAAAGTCCACTTAATGTTTTCAAGACTGAATCCATTTTTGACATAACTACTTGTTGATACATATATATTATCATCAAAATTGAGGAACTGATGATCCTGGACATTCCAGTAAAAAAAAATGGTCAGCCCTACTATCGCACATAAAATAATGGCTTTTGTAAAAAGGGGCGTCAGTTTGAATTTATTATTTTTCATACTAAAACCAGTGGAGCCCCTCCGGCGGGAGCCGGAGGCTTCTTTCAAACACGCGACATCCCCGCAGATTACATAAAGCATTCATCCCCCGGTTGGAGCAGAGGGCATTCTGCGGCGGGGTAAAAAAAGTAGCCGACCATTTTGCGATCAGCTATCTTTTTCCCGTATCATTGTTGACAATGTTTTGCTAACAAAAAATCTGCAGAACATAATATGAACTTTGTCCGAACAACATTAAAAATTAATATATGTTAAAACTTCTTGAATTGTAGGTACCTATGTTAGTATTTCCAGTCCACCAGGTTGGGCCGGAAGTCACGGTAACTGTTACCGCACCGGCAGTATTGGCAATCGTACCCGAGAAATCTCCGACGCCAACGGG
>DLME01000036.1:7464-7628 GCA_002479215.1 Syntrophaceae bacterium UBA7544 | reverse complement strand
TCTTTCAGGCCGTCATCATCTTGTTTTTTATCTTCTTGCAGGGCTTCTTTGAGTTCATCGGTTATTCCCTCGGTTGCTTTTTTGAATTCACTTAAGCCTTTGCCCAAAGTCTTGGCCAAGTCCGGCAGTTTTTTGGGACCAACGACGATCAGTGCTATCACACC
>DLME01000036.1:0-7414 GCA_002479215.1 Syntrophaceae bacterium UBA7544 | reverse complement strand
ACGACGATCAGTGCTATCACACCGACTAAAATGAGCGTCTGTAAACTGAAAAGCATTGATTATCAACTCCTGTTAAAAGTAACTGCCATTTACAAGAAGTTTTGTCAAATACTGATTACAATCAATAAGGATTACTGTTTGAAATGTTGGATATTTTTTCTAGATAGCATTGTGTGGATAACAGGAAGAACGCATCAAACGGATGAACCATTAAAGATATACTGCTTTTTGTCGGCAACAAAGTTTTCATTACCTTTTCCGACGCTACACTAGCTACATTATAGATATGTTCCTAAGTTCAGCGCGGTTCTGTCCATGCTGAAATCTAGTTTTGTATGAACCAATCAATAGTTAAGGACAAAGCAATGATTAAAATTGATCTTTTGGACGGAATATTGTACACAATCCGCCATGAAAAAGACCAATTCCGCCGGGCACAATATTTATCAAGGAATGGCGCTTATTGCCGACCCCATACATCAATACGCGCTTTTTACAGTGCCGGAAGACAATGCTCCTTCCGAAACTACGGAAAAAGACCTGATTGATTCCCCCTGGATGCAGAGATTAAGAAGGATTTACCAGCTGCAAAGTGCGCGCTGGGTTTATCCGGCGGCGGAACATTCCCGCTTTCAGCATTCTCTCGGCACAATGCACGTTGCCGGAGAATTCGCCAAAAGCATTTATTCGAGTTTGTCCGATGTTTGTAAAGATGTACCCTCCTGCAATTACGTGGAAGAACTACTGCGCCTCGCCGGTCTTTTACATGACGTAGGGCACGGTCCCTACGGTCATTTTTTTGACGATAATTTTTTGAGTCACTGGGGCTTAACGCATGAAATAATCGGACAAAGTATTATCGTCGAAAAACTCGGAGTGGATATTTCCCGGATCAAACGAAGCCCTTCCGGAGCATTTGCGCGTGGCGAGGCTTTAAATCCCATTCATGTGGCCTATTTAATCAAGATGCCCGAAGCCAGGGAAAATACCCGACAGCCGCGCTGGTTGCAGTTTTTGCGCCAGTTGTTTTCCGGCATTTATACGGTGGATAACCTCGATTATGTTCAGCGCGACGCCTACATGACCGGCTTTTCGCTGGATATGGTGGATATTCCCCGCCTGCGCTACTACACTTTTTTTACCAAAGACGGCCTTACCCTGCATCAATCGGGCATCTCGGCTTTAGGGCGCTTTCTCAATGCCCGTCTGAATTTATACACTAACGTTTACTTTCATCGCACTACGCGCGCCCTGGATTTGCATTTGCAGGAGATCTTTCATGATACAATGGAGATAATTTTTCCGTATAATCCGGTGAAAAAATTAGACGCGTATCTGCATTGTGATGAATGGTTTTTATTTAACGAAGTGCAAAGCTGGCTTGCGCATAACGATCAAAGGAAAAGAAAACTGGCCAATGAATGGAGAAAACTGCACGCGAGAGAAGTTAAGTGGAAGATGTCCTTTTCTACGGAAATTTCCATTGCTCAAATTCATCGAGGCACTGGATTTGTTCGCGCCGAAAATTATGAAGCAAAAATAAGAGAATGTCTCCCCAAAAAATTGAAAGAAATTTCTTTTAAAGTGGATTTAGCCACGCAGGACCCTCGTCCGCTCAATCCTATGGCCGAACCCGGCAAAAGAATCAATATTTTTAATCCGGTTACGGAAATGACATCGCCGGAACCGCTTTTGGAAATATATCGTTTTATACCGGCGCGGGTCATGCACTTCCGGGTGTTTTCACTGAGCCACGATTATGATGAAGAACTATCCCAAGCCGCGGAAAATGTTTTGAATGCCGTCGAATCATCATCAATACCGACTAATATTTGATATGCTGGAAAATTCCGAAACCACCGATATAACCCTTTTTGTCCGCACTTCCGGGGAGGAAATAGCCCCCTGGAACCGCCAGCGCATTGTTGATGCCCTGGTGCGCGAAGCGGATATAGATTATCAGTTGGCGGGAGAAATATCCAAAGAAGTGGAAAGACAGATTATTTCTTCGGGAATCGGCGTGCTCACGACGGCTCTTATCCGCGAACTCGTTAATGCGCGACTCATCGAAAGGGGACTGGAAAAAGAACGGAGACTGCACGGCCGCTTGGGGTTTCCTCTTTATGATGTCCGGCAGCTGATCTTACACCAAAATAAAGAAAGTGCCAACACTCCTCATTCCCCCGAAGGCACGAACCTGATTTTTGCCGAAGGAATTAAAAGAGAATTTTCCCTTTATGATGTTTTTTCCGCCGATATCGGGGACGCGCATGCCACGGGTGACATTCATATTCACGGTCTGGGTTATGTTGACCGTCCTTACAGCTGTTGTCAATCTTTGGAATATATCAAAATTAACGGCTTGAATTTGCCTCAGGCAGTGAACTCTGCCAAGCCTGCAAAATATGCCGAGGTGCTTTTACTGCACATGGTACGTTTCAGCGCCATTCTTCAGGGACATTTTACCGGTACAATCGGATGGGATGCGATCAATATTTCCTTTGCGCCATATCTGGGCGCTATGACGGACAAAGAAGTGCGTCAGTTCGCGCAAATGCTGATTTATGAATTCTCACAGCTTTCCGCCGCGCGCGGCGGGCAGGCTTTATATACCGATATGCACATCTATTACGAAATACCGCCGCATTGGACAGACCTTCCCGCCATCGGGCCGGAAGGAAAACCTACCGGTAAAACTTATGGCGAATACGCCGGAGATGCTCAGCGCCTGGCTTTGGCCATATTGGAAGTATTTAAAAAAGGTGATGCCACCGGAAAGCCGTTTATCCTGCCCCGGCCGCTCCTGCATATAACTGAAGCTTTTTGGAAGACTAAAGGTGCTGAGCAATATCTTGAACAGGCCTGTGAGGTGGCCGGCCTCAAGGGCAATACCTGTTTTATTTTCGACAGAGACAAAAATGCGTTATCTTTTGCTTGCTGTAAGGCCGTATATAAAGGCGATGGCGATTACAAACAAGAATTGAAAAAACCCTGGCTGATGCGCTGTGCCGCCATTCAAAGCGTGACTTTGAATTTACCGCGGCTCGCTTATAAAGCCGCTGGCGATGAAAAAAGATTATTTGCCCTGCTTACTGAATTTACGGCAACAGCGGTGAAGGCGCACATTCAGAAAAAAGATTTTCTGGAAAAACTTCTTTCTTACGCCGATAAGGGTCCTTTGGCCGTGCTCGCCATGAATCATGACGGGTTCCCTTTTTTAAGAATGAACCGGGCTTATTATATTATCGGCCTTGTCGGAATAAATGAACTTGTGCAAATCTTTATGGGGAGCCAACTGCACGAATCACCAGAAGCTCTGGAATTTGGCTTGAAAGTGGTGGACTACCTTCAGCGTGAGGCCGAGCTTGTGAGTGAAAAGTTGGGAATAAAATTTGTATTGGAGCAGTCACCGGCGGAAACCACCGCCTACCGGTTCGCGAGGCTCGATTTAAAATACTTCTCTCCAGCGGCAGGACGCTATGTGAAAGGCGATATTGCCGGAGGAGCGATTTATTATACAAACTCGACGCATTTGAATGTTTCCGCAGATGTGCCGCCTCTCCAAAGAGTGATTCAGGAGGGTCTTTTTCATAAATATCTGGAAGGGGAGCATATCACACATTTGCAGTTGGGTGGCTCAAATCCGGGCAAGAAAGAATTAAGTAAGTTCATTCGAGAAGTGTTTTACAATTCCGCCAACCGCCAGATTGATTTTTCCCCGGAATTTACTTCTTGCCTTTCCTGTGGCAAAACAGCTTCCGGCTTGAATGAAACTTGTGTTTACTGCGGCTCAAATGAGGTGGAAGGCATTGCGCGGTTAACCAAATATTTCAGCAAAATTTCCGGTTGGAACAAAGGTAAATTGGCTGAGCTTAAAAATAGAAAGGTGAACAAGAACTTTAAGGTAAGCGGCTGACAGTTTGCGCTTGACAGGTAGGAGCAATTGGGCTAAACAACCTCACCAAATTAATGAAACTCAAATATTACCAACGCAGTGCGGTAATATTTGTTAGTTGAATTAAGGATACTCGCTGAAAACGAACTTAGTGAAGTTTAAAGCGTAAGTGGAATTAATCCAGTAGCCATGGCTATCGGGATGAGATTTAGTACCATCTAATTAAAAAAGGAAATTTAGGAGGATACTTTTGGCAACACATAAATCAGCAGAAAAACGCGATCGTCAGAGCAAAAAACACCGCGAGCGCAATATTGGCGTCAAGTCCGCGCTTAAGACCAAGGTTAAAGCAGTAATTACCGCTGTAGAAGGCAAAAAGAAAAAAGATTCCGCAAGCGCGCTGAAAGCCGTTATTCCCGTGTTGAATAAAGCGGCGGTTAAAGGAGTAATTCATAAGAAAAATGCTTCCCGCAAAATTTCCCGCCTGACTAAAAAAGTAAATGCCCTTAAATGACACTCGCTGAAAACAAGCACAGCGAAGTTTGAAGCGCAAGTGGAATTTATCCCGTAGCCGTGGCTATCGGGATAAAATACATAATTCGATCCCGGCCTGCCGGCAAGGCGGGCCGCTTTCATTTATTCCGGAAAAAATCAGTAAATATCCGAGCGTATAAATCGGGGTTTTCCAGAGTTAAAGAGTGGCCTACATCCTTAATTGTCTTCAGCTTGCAGTTGGGCGAAAGCTTGACCGTTTCGTCTATATCCTGACGCGGGATAACCATATCTTCTTCGCCCCATAAAACCAGAATCGGTTGTTTTATGCAGTGAGTTTCCTTGGCTAATGTGCCGGCGGCACGTTCGTTACGCAGGTGATACAGAGTACCAACTCCAGCGCCGTCGCTCAAAAACCTTGCCTTGTCCACAATCAAATTAAAAAGGTCTTTTTGCTCAGCGGATGTTTTAGGTTTAAATTGAGGTTTCGCGCCCGGCCTAAGAGATTCTTTGATGAAAAGTGTCGGAGCAGCAAAAGCGAGAAATTTGAAGGCATAATTTCTGTTTTCTTTGATGGCTTGGAAAGCAAGGCGATGATTTTCCGGAACCAATAACCCCGTGGGGCTTACCGGATCAAGGGCTAATACCTTATCAAACATATCCGGCTCATCAAGCAGCATATAAACACTGATAATGCCGCCGGTGGAATGATTAGCCAGGCTACATTTTTTGATACCCAATGCCTTAATGGCGGTAATCATATCTTCCGCGTGCTGCCGTAGGGAGTAATTTGCGAAATCCTTCAAGGGAGCTGGCTTTTCGGATTCTCCGCAACCGCGCCAATCTATAGTAAATACGTGAATATCTTTGGGCAGGCGCGGCCAAATTAAATCCATCCACTGGACACAGCCCAAATATCCGTGAATAAAAACGACAATATTATTTCCGTTACCATGTTCGACATAATTCAGTTTGATGTTTCCCGCTTGGATAAAGGGCATACTTATTCTCCTTGATTAAAATGCATAGGCTCACTATGACATTTTTTAAATATTGTCAATATTGGCGGTATGTTTTTTCGATTTGCTTTGTAGCGAAGAATAATTTACAAATACACTTAAGAATATTCATATTGGCGGTTTGATGAAGCAATTTAATTTTAATAGCCTTAAACGGCAGTTGGAAGGGAAAGATTTGTCCTTTGGCGATTTGGTCATAGAAATCGGCAGATGTTTTCTTCATGTTCCTTACAAAACGGGAACTCTGGAGGCCGGCGGCAAAGAGAAGTTAATTGTCAACTTCACCCAATTTGACTGTTTTACTTTTTTGGAAACCGTCCTGTCACTGGCCAAATGCGCCGCGCTGAAAGAGATTGAGCTTAGCGAATTCCGGCGGATGTTACAATTTATCCGTTACCGCCATGGCATTATTGCCGGTTATTCCTCTCGTCTTCATTACTTCACCGATTGGCTGCGGGAAAATGAAAGCAAAAAGATAATCAAGAATATCTCGAGGCGCTTAGGCGGTAAACCGAGACGCAAAAAAATAAATTACATGACGACTAACCACACGTCTTATTCGGCCCTGAAAAATGAAAATGAATTTCAGAAAATGCAACTTGCCGAAAAAAACCTCTCCTGCAAAACTTTTTGTGTAATTATAAAGAATAAAGTAAAACAGCAAAAAGAAAAAATTAAGACAGGCGATATTGTTGCTTTTGTAACTGAGCAGAAAGGATTGGATATCGCCCATGTCGGCTTTGCTTTATGGAAAGGGAAAAAATTACATCTTTTACACGCTTCCAGCAAGGAAGGCGGCGTAGTCATATCGAAAAAAACTCTTGTCACTTATCTAAAACAGAATAAGAAATTTTCCAGCATTATTGTCGCGCGTCCTCTATAATCGAGAAAATTGTTATTATAGCGATTTCAAATCTAAGATGATATCAAGGCGGCGAGGAAGAGGCGACGCAGGTGCATGTTTTTATACATCGAGGAGCCGATGAAGAAGCCAACGCCGATAGCGCTTTGATTTGGAATTGGGATCAGGGTTTTTCAAAATGATGATAATCTTTCGGTTGTTCGAAATTACCGCCCCAGTGCCAGCCGCGTTTTAAAAATTCCTGAACGATAGTATTTGCCGCAGTAAAAGCTCCCTTCTTTTGCGGGTTATAAACTGTACCTTCGGGAGCGATGAGGCCATGGGGATAGATTACGGGATTTTGCACCGGATTGATGTCCAGAGCGCGGCCGAAAGAGTGGAGTGATAATTTTGTTGTACCTTCAATTACGCGATAATTAAAACTGGAAGTGTTATTCGCGGCCATGGATTCATGGTCCTGCCAGCTATAGGCCACAATGGGGATAGCTTTGCCGATAGGAAATTTTAATTTTTCAATCAAAGTGAAAATTTCAGAGGCATCATCTTCCAGGTCGCTGTTCACGATAATCTGTCCCTGATGCCGCCTGCCGTCAAAAGAGAAATAAAAGACATCCACCATCGATAAGCGATCAACTATTTCCAGGGGCGCGTTTGTTCCCGCAATAGCATCGGAAAAACTAAAATCGCTATCCACAATTATATTATCATCACCACTCATAATTAATTATCCGTTACAATTCCCGGATTATTTTATTGGTTGCATCTTCCGCGAGCGACACTTCCCGGTAGATACTGCTGATGTGGGAGGCTTCCAAACGATTGAAATCCGCAAGCATTGGTGTGATGATTACTCCGGCCATATCTATCGCGCCTAAGGAGACAAAAATTCTTTTTTCGCCTTCGTAAAAGAAGGCATCCGGACGGTGTTTCTGCCGCAGAAATATTATCAGCCGCCAGGTGTTGTCTTCATAGGTGCAAAGAACATTGAGCATTGGTTCGCTGTTCGAGGAAATTATTTTTTGTGTTATTTTAATTAAACGGTTGAATTGTTCCTGCAAAGATTTCCTGCTTTTTCCGCTCATAATAACTACGGAGCGATCAAGTTTTTCTCCGGTGTAAAATTTTACGCCGGATATTTCTTTTATT
>DLME01000198.1 GCA_002479215.1 Syntrophaceae bacterium UBA7544 | reverse complement strand
TCTATCCATGGGGCTGCCCTTAGTATCCTCGATTCACGACGGCGGCGTCAACGAAACCGTCGATGCAGGACGCAACGGGTTCTCCTGCGATCCGAGGGATACCGCGAACTTGGCCAAGATTCTGGCTCGCTTCCTCGATTCGCCCGCACTTATCGCTGAGTTCGGCAAAAGGTCGCTGGAGATGGCCTCGGCGTACACTTTAGAGCGCGGTGCGGAATCTTTAGCTTATGCATGCCAGAGGACCCTGGATTTTAAGTCCGAACGCAATTTATAGTTGTTAAACCTTTATTTAAGTTATTCCTATCATAGCTGGAATGTTGATTATTTTTTGTCTAGGTTCATAAAAATGGAAAATAAATCTATTACGGAACCCAATTATCGCAAAAGAGTCCTGATATCCGCCTATTCCTGCCAACCCGGCAGGGCTTCGGAACCCGGCACAGGCTGGAACTGGGCGAAGCAAGCCGCTCGATTCAATGAAGTCTGGGTCTTGACCCGAGCTGACAAGACCTTGACCCGAGCTGACCAGGTCTTGACCCGAGATAAGAATCGAGAGGTGATCGAAGCCGAGATGCTGCGCCATCCGGACGGGGCGCTGCATTTCAGTTATGTTGATTTGCCTTGGGCTGCATCTTGGCAAAGAAGCGGAAAAGGTGTTTATTTTTACTATTATCTTTGGCAGATTGCGGCTTATAAACGCGCCAAAGAGCTCCACAAAGAAATTGGATTTGATGTAATCCACCACCTAACCTTCGGAAATGTTTGGCTGCCCACTTTTCTTTGGAAGCTACCGGTTCCTTTTATTTGGGGTCCTCTTGGGGGTTACGAGAGTCCTCCGCGATCGTTTTGGAAACTGTTCGCCTTCAAATGGAAACTTTTTGAAACATTGAGATATCTGATCAAAATATGGTCCCGTTATCTAGACCCTATAACCAGACTGGCCGGCAAGAAAGCCTCTTATATAATCGGGCGCACCTCATTGACTTCATCCTTGATGTCCCATGATTTTCCCAATAAAGTCATAACTATGATGGAAACCGGTATTGATATAAGCGAGTTAGAGAATAGTATTGGAAAGCAAGAAATTTCGAAAAAGCATAATGACATTATTATTCTCATGGTAGGGAGGCTGATTCATGTGAAAGGATTTTCTTTAGGTATTGAAGCATTTCAGAAAATGGCTGCAATTAATCGAAGGGCAAAACTGCATATTATCGGTTCAGGTCCTGAGGCAAAAAGTTTGCAATGTCTTGCTTCTTCTACAGGGGCTGCTGAAAAAGTAATCTTTCATGGTCTATTACCACATCGAGAGGTTTTAACCCATTTTAAGCGAGCGGATATTTTTCTTTATCCGAGTCTAAAGGACGCAGGCGCTTGGGTCATCTTTGAAGCCATGATAGCCGGATTGCCGGTTGTTTGTTTTGATTATGCCGGCCCTGGAGAGATCATTACAGAATCGTCCGGAATTAAAATACCTGCAAAGAATCCGACGCAAGCAATCAAAGAGTTTGCCGCGGCACTTATCCGTTTAGCGGAGGATAAAGAATTAAGACAATCTCTGGGTCAGGGGGCGAGAGAAAGATTGGGGGATTTTACCTGGGAAAAAAAAGGAGATTTTATCAATGAGCTCTATACAAAGGCAATCAGTTCCTGAGCCTACTTGAATTAATGTTGCGTAATTGGGGGTAAAAATACGGACCCGATCGCGGCCATTAAGAAAGGGGGTAAGAGGCTGCGGTATAGATAGTCTAATACCCTCATCAGGGCATGGGAATCGTCAGCTATAGGCGAATTAATGAAGGTGCTCTTGATTCACAATAAATACGGTATCATCAGCGGGGAGGAGCTGATGATAAAGCGTACTGTTGCCCTTTTGCGCCAGCGCGGCCATCGGGTGGACTGTCTGCTGGAAGATACCGTGCCTTCCAACGCCGGCTTACTGGCCAAGGAAAGAGCCTTTGTCAGCGGAATATACAGCCTGAAGGGCGTTCGGAAGGTCAATCATTGGGTCCGGACTTTCCGGCCAGACATCGTTCAAGTGCAAAACCTTTACCCGTCGCTATCGCCATGGGTCCTGCCGGCGATTAGGCAGGAAGGAATCCCTGTGGTTATGTGCTGCGCCAATTCCCGCCTCGTTTGCCCCAACGGCTTATTGCTGAGCCACGGGCAGGTTTGCGAGCGCTGCATAGGGGGGCGGGAATACTGGTGCATACTCCGAAACTGTGAGGATAGCCTGTCTAAGAGTGTCGGCTATGCGCTCCGCAACTTCGCGGCCCGCAAGCGGAGACTCTATCATGACAATGTCACTCTGTATTACGCCCTGACAGTGTTTCAAAAAAGAAAACTGGTGGAGGGGGGATTTCCGGCAGAGCGCCTTGAGGTGATCCCTAACATGGTTGAGACTTCAAAATCTCTGGGGAAAGTGCCGCTGGGTAACTACGTAGCCTTTGCCGGGCGGGGGAGTCCCGAAAAAGGAGTTACGACACTTTTGCAGGCCGCGAGGGATTGCCCGCAGATACCCTTCCAGCTTGCAGGTGACTTCTGGCGCATGCCTGGAGTGGAAAAGGGAAAGCCTGCCAACGTCGAGCTTCTGGGGCATTTGCAGGGACCTCGTCTTGACGATTTTTTTAAAAATTGCCGTTTCTTAGTATTCCCCAGCATCTGTTATGAAAGTTTTGGCCTGGTTGTTATCGAGGCGATGCTCCATGGCAAGCCGGTGGTATGCTCCAGGCTCGGCGGCTTGCCGGAAATTGTGGATGACGGAGTTAATGGGTTGCTCTTTGAGCCTGGCGATGCGGTGGACCTTGCTGCCAGGATCAAGTGGCTCTGGAGTCGGCCGGACCTCTGCGTTGAGATGGGAAAGGCAGGCCGAGAGAAGGTGCTTCGGGAGTACTCGCCGCCCCGTTATTACGAACGGCTTATGCAGGTTTACCGCCGAGCCTTGGAATTGCATGGAACCCACAGCGCCCGCACTTGATACCGAGTACATTATGGGCATCCCGGTTTCGCACCTGGCAAGAGATGCCTGCCTCGAAAAAATCATGAGATGGATTCATGATGGAAGGTCAGGGCACACTCTCGTTTGTGCCAATCCGCATTCCCTTGAGGTGGCCCGCCGGGACCGGCTGTTCCGGGAAGCCCTGATGACCGCCGACCTCGTTATACCAGATGGAGTTGGCGTCGTCCTGGCCTCCCGAGTTCTCGGTGGGCGCATTCGGGAAAGAGTGGCGGGCACCGAAATCCTTCTGGGCCTGAATCAAGCGCTGAACCGGGAAGGAGGGCGAAGCGTGTTCTTCCTCGGCTCTACGGAAGAAACTCTGGCCAAAATCCAGCAAAGGTTTATCGTGGATTTCCCTAAGGTTCGGGTAACGGGAACCTATTCGCCTTCCTTCCGTACAGAGTTCAGGGAGGAGGATAACAAGGGAATGCTCGAAGCGGTGAATGAGGCCAGGCCTGATGTCTTGTGGGTGGGTATGACGGCGCCAAAGCAGGAAAAATGGATATATCAAAACCGGGACACGCTCAGAGTGCCATTTATTGGTGCAATCGGAGCCGCATTTGACTTTTATGCCGGAACGAAGAAGAGATCATCGGTATTCTGGCAGAGGTTAGGGCTCGAATGGCTGCCAAGATTTTTAAGGGAACCCAAAAGGCTCTGGGAGAGGAATCTGAAATCTTCTCCCCTATTCCTGTATTGGATTATTCGGGAGAGGATGAGAAAATAAGCTGCGCCCATCTAGTTGATATTTTGATCCGCCTTTAGCCAAGGGGCTTATCACTCCATCAATTTAGTAATATTCAATGGCCCCCATACTTGGCGTCGACCGAAACTTGTTGCCAAAATAATCCGTAGATAATCCAACATTAGTTCCGGCCTTGATACAAGGCGAACCAGTATTGAGTCGAAAATCTCCATTAGCAGCATCAAGAAATTGAGGATTAGAAGTAATTGAATGAGAATCAATTTTTGTTAGGGTTTTCCACTGGAACCATGTTTTATCATGATATTCATAATTAAATAGACTACCGGTTGCAGGATAATAGCAATTAAGATCAAATATATTGTGCAGAACACCAGCATTAGCGGTTGTATGAGCAAGCACAGGGTTCATAGATATATTATTTTTTAAGATAAAATAATCACCAAGGGTAATGCAGTAATTGACATTACAATGATATACAGTATTATTATAAACAGTAGTTGGGTTTAAACTGGTTTGTACCCTATTTAATGTAATCCCGCCAGACTGACCGCCTGGATTAGCATAAACTTTTTTAGCAACATACGCTTTACGATTTGAGTCAGGAGTTCCACTTGTAGCTCTGACATATAATATTTCCCCATCCCAATACCAACTGCCTGCATTAGCATTAACCATAATAATAGAAGATCTTTCTATCAACGACGTTCCATCTTCCGTTACATCCAGAATTTTGGTTGAAACCGAGGTTTTTCTTGTATTTCTATCACCTGTAGCACTCCAAGAAGGCAATGCTTGCATAGTTAATCCAGCGTTAACAACTATATTACCATAAATTTGCGTATTACAATGACCAACATCGCAACCTCCCCATATTATGCCACCACCTGTAACATCATGGACGTAATTGTATCTGATAATATTTCCTGTTCCACGATAGGCAGAATCAAACCAAATTGTAATTCCCCCACCTAAATGACAAAGGCCGCTTACCTCATTATATTCTATCGTACTGTCCTTGATATTTTGAATCGATATACCATCACGATCTCCGCCGCCGGCCCAATCCCAACTGACAGTTCCTCTCATTTTATTACTGTTAAGGAAACTATTACGTCGAATCGTTACATTCTCACAGGCCCCACGATTTTGAGCCACCAAATAAATGTTATTTAGACAATAATTAAAAGTGCAACCGGTAATGGTAATATATTCTAACTTTCTATATGCTTGACTCACTAAATATAATGCATCAGCACAAATATCCTTAAAATCACATCGTTGGATTGTTAAATGATGCACTCTGGCATTATCAATATTGGCAGTTGCATTAATGTTGGAGCCTATTAACGTTAAATCTTGTATGGTTATATAAGAAGCCCCTTTATATAAGCCAATATTAACACTATCTCCACCAGCGGCAAAAACATAACGCAAATCATGATCGCCAGGAACTCCAGACGTTGGCTTATAATATATAGTCGATCCATTAAAATACCAGTTCCCGTCAGTCAAATTTGCGTCTGTTGCATGGTCAATTGCCTTTAGATCTTCCAAAAGAAGAGTGCAAGATACAGATGCCTGAGTGTATACCCCGCTGGCAGTATTAGTCCAGGCACTGTTTGCTACTGTTGCACAGCACAATTTGGGCTTAGCTCCGCGTCCCCAAGCGCCGATGGTAATTACATTTACAGCCGAGCCATTCCAGTAATTAACAAATCGAGTTGTATATAAATTTTTGGTGCCGCGTTTATATAGCAACTGGTCTCCTGCCGCTAATGAGGCTGGGAACATACCAGTTTTCCACGGCCCCCTTGACCCTCCTTCGAAAGTCGGCGCCTTCCCATCCCAGCTATTGTTACCGTTATCCGCATCTGCATAATAATTGGTGGAAAACGCTACTTTTGCAAAGCAGATAACAAGGAAGATCGATAAAATAAAACCCTTGCCGAATTTAATTCTCATCATGCCACCTCCACCAGCACCAATTGAGGCTCAAAATCAACCTGAGTAGCGTTTTTGGCAAGGCACACAATCTGCAGTTCCCACTACAGGATGAGGCAATCTGGGTCAAGGCTCCCCCAGTGGCGGCGGCATAAACAAATCCGACATGTGCGCCCCTTGATCAGGCGATGTTCATTTCCTGTTCTCGGCGAATAAAGGTTCTTTGTTGGCCGGCGTTTAACCGGCTCCTGCTAAGACCATACCTGGCATAGTGGCAGAAGCATACGCATCCAGTCCTCTTATGCTTGCCATAGCGTGAACAAAAAAGCAAGGGGGAACCACTACTGGCCATTCAAAAGCGACTGTCTTGGATGTCAAAAAGAAAAACCACCAAAGACGACGGGGGGCGACGCCGGGAACCCTTTTAAGGATCTCCACCTTTTCGTGCCCTATAAGGTCTGCTCCCCCATAACTGACCTGTAAAAATCCACAATTTTTTGGACACCTCTGAATCTTGAATCAAGCGGCCAAGCTTAAAATTGTTCATAACGCACCAGAGTCGGGATTTTGAAGCTATGAAATCTATAATCCAGAACTTGGGATGGGAAGGCTTCAGAAAAAATTGCGGCAATGTTAGCGAAATGAATTTTAATTATTTGCTTTCGCACAAAACTTAATTTAAAGTGACTTAAATATCATGAAGATCCAAAGAGGTAGATTGCAGGTACCGTCTATTCCAAGGCAGGACAATGATTAATCTTTTTGGATTTAAAATTTCCAAATGGTCGCTGCTGCTGTTGTTGGGTGATATTGCTGCCTTTTGCCTGGCTATGCCCCTGGGCATAATCGTTATGACCGTGGAGCGTGTGAACCCCTGGTTCTCTTTGGACCAATACAGGATTCCGCTGATAATGGTGGGATTGACCTACATTCTGGTCCTATACATCGCCAATCTTTATGATCACAACCTTGACTTCCGCCGCCGAGAAAATATTATTAGGATTATTTTGGCCTGCCTGATTGGGACCCTGGTGGCGTTGCTCCTGTTTTGTATTTTTCCATGGCGGATCATCCCTCGGTTCTTTGTCAAGTGGCAGGCAGTGGCCTTTGTTTTCCTGACCGTTTTATGGCGATATGCTTTCTCAGCCTTTGCTTTGCCTCTAAGGCTTCAAAGGCAGACCTTGATTGTAGGCGCAGGACGTGCAGGACGTTGGATTGCGGAGGCCATCAAAAGGCGGCCTAATTGTGGTTTGGCGATAAAAGGATTCGTGGATGACGATGTGCAAAAAATTGGCACCACCATCGATGGTTTAAAAGTCCTGGGTCAATCGCATATGCTCGAAGAATTGGTGAGACAGGAGAAAATAGGTTTGGTAGTGGTGGCCATTACCCATTCAAAATCCTCTAAACTTCTGATAATCCTAAATCGAATTTTATTAAATGACTGCCAGGTCCTGGATATCCCCACCCTATATGAATTTCTGGCGGGGGAAATTCCTATCGACCACATTGAGGATACGTGGACTTTTTTAAAACTACTTGATCATCGGAATTTCTATTACCTAAGGGTAAAGAGGTTCTCGGAATTGATATTGGTATGCCTGGGTTTAATTATAACCTGGCCCATTTTCCTCTTAATTGCCTTGGCTATCAAACTTGACAGCCATGGACCGATTATTTTCAAGCAAATGCGATTGGGTCTTAACAATAAGCCTTTTCAAATTTTAAAGTTTAGAACTATGATTGTGGATATAGATGAAGACTTTCCCAAATGGACTTCCAGCAATGACGTCCGCATAACTAAAGTTGGCCGTCTTTTAAGGAAGATGCATTTAGATGAACTGCCCCAGCTAATCAACATCTTAAAAGGAGAAATGAGCCTGATCGGGCCCCGAGCGGAATGGGAAGTTTTTGCCCAAAAATCCCGAGAGGAGGTGGCGGAATGGCGGCCAGGACGCCGAGCCATCGACCCCCCAGACTTGAAGGTATTTATCGGACCACGGGAGCGAATACGATATTATAGTTACCGTTTCTTAGTTAAGCCCGGAGTAACGGGGTGGGCGCAGGTGATGTTTCCCCATGCCGGGTCCTCCATGGCAGAAATGAAAGAGAAACTTCAATTTGACCTCTATTACATAAAAAATATGGGCTTGCTTTTGGATCTGGCCATCTTGATGAAAACCATCCGCATCGTGCTCTTCGGCCACGGAAAATAAACTTAACCTGGATTATCTTTATCTCAGACTTTTTTGGGCCCACATCGCTAACTATTGATTAACTCGTGGAGTCGCAGTAGCTTATCAAGACATAGCGGGGTAAATGGCGATAATGATACTCGCATCACCCGGATGAGTAAGCTCCTCAGAATGATCCGGCTGGATGAATTGCCACAATTAATTAACATTATCCGGGTTAATGGGGTGTTCGGTTTCCGGCAAAAAAATTTTAATGAATGAGGATGCAGATAATGGGGCTGGTGAAGAAGGCCCTGATTACCGGGATCACCGGGCAGGACGGCAGCTATCTGGCGGAGTTGCTTCTGGGGAAGGGCTACGAGGTCCATGGCCTGGTGCGCCGCTCCAGCAGCTTCAATACCCGGCGCATCGACCATCTCTACATGGACCCGCACGAAGCCGGGGCAGGTTATTCCTGCACTACGGCGATTTGGGCGACGCCGGGCAGCTCAGCCACTTGATCTACGATATCCAACCCGGGGAGATCTATCACCTGGCGTCCCAGAGCCATGTGCGGGTGAGTTTCGACCTGCCGGAGTACACCGGAGAGATCACCGGCCTGGGGGTGATCAGGCTGCTGGAAGCCGTCCGCCGCAGCGGCATTAAGAGCCGTTTTTACCAGGCCTCTTCCAGTGAACTTTATGGGGATGCCCCGCCGCCCCAGAACGAAGAGACTCCCATGCGGCCCCGGAGCCCTTATGCGGTGGCCAAGCTCTATGGCTACTGGATGGTGCGCAACTACCGGGAAGCCTACGGCCTGTTTGCGGTGAACGGCATTCTCTTCAACCACGAATCGCCCCGGCGGGGTGAGACCTTTGTCACCCGCAAGATCACCAGGGCCGTGGCCCGGATTAAGCTGGGGCTGCAGCAGAAACTCTTTCTGGGCAATATGGAGGCCCGCCGGGACTGGGGCTACGCCCCGGACTACGTGGAGGCCATGTGGCTCATGCTGCAGCAGGACTCCCCCGACGATTACGTCCTGGCCACCGGTGAGACCCATTCGGTGCGGGAGTTTCTGGAGGCGGCCTTCGCCTACCAGGACCTGGATTGGCGGCAATACGTGGAGAT
>DLME01000035.1 GCA_002479215.1 Syntrophaceae bacterium UBA7544 | reverse complement strand
CTGGTCCAATGATGTCCGCCGGCGTTATCTCCAAATAAATTCCAGTCCAGCATGTGCGACATTATCGTCAAGGGATGCCAGTGACCGGTATGGACATTGGTAAGCGCGTCCACTATACTTTTAAAGGTAAAACCTGAATGAATGCGGTAATTATCTACAATATAAAGTTGATCGTCATAGCTGATAAATCCATAATTTTGCACCTGCCAATAGCTCGCCAAGATAATTGCAATAACAGATATGCTAATGATCAATCTATTTTGGTTTGCAGATTTATGCTTATTCATAATATTGTAATCATTTCTATATAATAGGCCTTCCAGTTTATTCTTTGAATACTGTTTAATATTGCAAATAGCTTAAATAAAGTTACTGATGAAAGACTGGTTGGTAAATATTTCTGTTCCGATAATTGAATCGTAATTCACATTCTTTGAAATGAAAATTAAAGGTTGAGAGATGCCGTGAAACTTCATAAGTTTCCTTTTTGCATAGGATCAGAATGACTCAATGTCATTAATATGTTTCTTTCCATTGGTAAACTCATTCTTTCTATGATGAACATGATAATGCTTTTTGTATCCCAAGTCAACTAGGCCATTGTAACCACGCCAGGAGTCGGAATGAATAACGCTTTCCGGCTTCACTTTGCCGCGGATAATGGCCTGCAAGGTCTTCCGGACGCAATCGGGCACGATTTTCGCGTGAACCATGCCATCGCAGAAAAATACCTCACTAACTATATAAATTTGGCCGCAGAAATTTTTGAACGTTTTATGCGCTTATTAGTTATAGTAATGGCTAACTTTTGTAGCATACTTAATGCTGCTAAACTAGTCTAGCCCATTACACTTTTATCTAAAATTCTTTTCCGAAATTTTATCTCTTCTGGAGATATCTTTTTAAAAAAGCATTGTTTTTATCAAAATTGTCAAATAATTTGGCTATCACTCACCTTATGTATCTTGATCCTGCTAATAATTTCATTTAATTGTTCGCTGAATACTACATATACTATTTATATGGCAATATTTAAATTAACTAATATCTTTAAGAGTTTTTTGGCCTTTATAGGATTAATCTCCTGAGACTCTTACGCTTCAATTTTCGATAAATTAAAACCTTTTCTTTGCCTATTTTTCTTGACTCTATTTATTTTTTCAATATATTTAATAAGCCTCTCTCAGTGGTCAGAAAATCGTGATGATACGACCACTTATTATTATCTCTAAAGGTAATTTTTGATTTAGTGTTACGCAGTTTTATTAAACGATTAATAATTAACCCAGATTAATGAGCGATAAATTAATGTAAACTATGATAAATCTTAATAAAATAATTCGAACAATAATAAATAAAAAAAAGAGTTTCTATAAAGTTTTATTTTTTTGCCTTTTGTTAGTAACAATAACCATCACGCTCTACTGGCAAGTTCACGATTATAAGTTTGTTGATCTTGATGATAGTGTTTATGTCTTTGATAATCCGTTTATATCTAAAGGATTTACTTTAGAAAATATTATAGCTGTATTTAAAACGACATATGCCGCTAACTGGCATCCATTAACTTGGATTTCGCTGATTTTGGATTACAAACTATTTGGTATAAAAGCCGGTGGATATCACCTGACAAATGTTTTTATTCATTTGGTCAATGCAATACTTCTATTTCTATTACTCAAATGGATCACTAAAGAAACTGCAAAAAGCGCTTTAGTTGCATTGTTATTTGCAGTGCATCCATTAAATGTAGAATCAGTTGCATGGATTTCTGAACGGAAGAATGTCCTAAGCGCATTATTTTGGATATCGGCTACGGGAGCGTACTCTTATTATGTAAAAACCCAAACTCTTTGCAGATATTGTTTAATGATTTCCCTTTTTGTTGCAGGATTAATGGTTAAGCCTATTCTTGTAGCTCTGCCTTTAACTTTTCTGCTTTTGGATTACTGGCCGCTGCAAAGGATGGCAAATATAACCGTTTTGAATTCAAATCAACCAATATCAGAATCATCTTTTCAGAAATCTCGGGCACATAAATATTCATTACAAAATATCTTAGGCAAAAAGCTTCAATTATGTAAACTGCAAAAAAGCAAGCCAAATAGAATGTATTTTCTTTTGGAAAAAACTCCTCTTTTTCTGTTATCTGCAGTATCAAGCATTATTACTTTATATGCAGCTAAACAGGGGGGAGCCATAAAATCAATTGATATATTTGCCTGGGAAGGTCGTTTCGTTAACGCCATTATTTCTTATGCCAAATACATAATAAAAATGGTTTATCCCTTTAATCTGACCTGTTTTTATCCCTATTCTAAAACTTTTCTTTTATGGCAAGTGATTGGCGCTGTCATTTTTATTACCGGGATGACCGCCATAAGTATTATATATGCAAGACGTTATCGCTATTTATTGGTAGGTTGGTTTTGGTATCTAATAGTTCTTCTTCCTGCTGTTGGTCTTGTGCAGGTCGGGTATCAAGCAATGGCAGATCGCTATGCTTATATACCATTAATCGGATTATTTATAATAATTGTGTGGGGTGGAACTGCTTTACTGAAGCGCGCCTTTTATCGAAGTAAGAATTACATTTATGTGTCATCTATAACTATCATTCTAACTTTGTCAGCATTGTCATGGCACCAGATCAAATATTGGGAAAATAGTGAGGTCCTTTTTATGCATGCGATGGAGGTGACAAAAGATAATTATATGGCACACTCTGGTATTGGAAAAGTATATATGGATAGAGGACAATACGAAGAAGCTAAAGTCCATTTTCTTCAGGCTATTACGATCAATCCGGCATATTCGGAAACCCATAATAATCTGGGCATTATCTATTTGCTCCAAAAAAAGTATGATGAATCTATTAACCAATTCCAAGAAGCTATTAAATATAGACCAAACAATGCCAAAGCTTATAACAACATGGGCATCGCATTATCAATGAAAGGCAATTATAGCGAAGCGATTCTCAGGTTTCTTGATGCGATCCGTATAGACCCAGACCATAAATATGCAAAAGAAAATCTATCCAAAACATTACACATTCAAAAGCAAATTGAAGAAAGCAACTATCAATAAGATCAATTTTACGTTAATCCCTGTTATGCTTCTATGTGGGGGATAATGAGTATCCTTTTTTTATTTTAAAATTACTAAAGAGGAAACAAAATGAATTATATATTGTCTTTTTTCAAGGGTTCTTTGTTTAAAAAAAATACATGGCTGTTAATTGGAAGCACCTCCATTATATTAGGTTTTTTTATATTTGGCTATTATGAGATTACGACCAATCCTAATATACCTTTACTCATTCCCGCAGAGAATGCCCAGTGGATAAGATTACGTGAACCGACAATATTGAAGATAAGACCAAAACAACAGTATAAAACAATATTTTTAACGCATTTCAATGCAAAAAAGTCTTCTGATGATGTAATCCTCGCAATTCAGGCAATGAAATACGCTGAAATATATGTTGACGGCAAAAAAATATTCATGACAGACTCCAATCCTTCAAAATGGAGGAATGAATATAGATTTAATATTAACTTTGGGTTCAATACCGGAAGGCATGAACTTAAAATAATGGTTTTCAGCCAAAATTCTCACCCGGCACTTTTAGTCTACTCAAAATCGATTGGTTTATATACCGGGGAACATTGGTTAGCCAGCAATGACAATAAAACATGGACAGCCGCATTACCCGTCAATCAAACAATATTTCATCCCATTACATATCACTTCATGAGAGCAGACAGGGCATTCCTCTCACAGCTGTTATTTTTTATACCAATTTTTATGCTATTTTTCATAATCACTTACTTTTATAAAGAGCAACATGTGACAATATTGAAACAATTGTCCATACTATTTATTCCCTCAAGAGTTAGATGGATTTTTTTGTTTGCTATGCTATTTCTAGCAATAAACAATATTGGGAAAATTCCTATAAATACTGGCATGGATATTCATGAACACTTGGAATATATACGCTATATAGAATCAAATTTACGATTGCCTTTAGCTTCTGAAGGATGGGAGATGTTTCATGCTCCATTATTCTACATAATAGCGGCAATATTATACAAAGTCTTACTGCTTTTTTTACCGCAAAACGATTCACTGATTCTTCTTCGTGTTATTCCTTTATTTTGCGGAATAGCGCAGGTAGAAATCTGCTACCGCACAATGAAACTAATTTATCCAGATAGTTTAGATCTTCAAATTCTTGGAACATTAATTGGTGGATTTTTACCCATGAACCTTTATATGTCTCAAGTTGTAGGGAACGAGCCTCTGGCAGCTTTTTTTATAAGCACTACTATTTATTTCACTATCCAAATATTGAAACCTACTCACTTACCTACACTCCGCATTTGCCTAATAACTGGAATTTCGCTTGGCCTTGCTATTATTACAAAAATTACTGCTCTTCTTTTAATATTGCCGTTGGGGGTTTTTATTCCTTTGAATTTGTATTTAGGAAATGGTGATCCGAAGAAGAAAATAAACCAACAAATTTTAAAAAGAATGCTCTGGCTATTTGGCATAGCTTTTATTGTGTGCGGTTGGTATTTCCTACGGAACTGGTTCACAATAGGAAAATTCATTGTGTTTATATCGAGCAATATTTCTTGGTGGCAAGATCCCGGATATAGAACATTGGAACAAATATTTTCATTCGGTATTTCCTTATACTACCCGATTTATTGTTCTGTTGCAGGGTTTTGGGATTCACTTTATTCAACTTTATGGATGGATGGGTTTCTCAGTGCATTTTACTGGCCACCATGGAATTATGATCTTATGCTTTCCAGCGCATGGCTTTCTCTTTTTCTTTCTATCTCAATTCTTATCGGTATAGTAACTGTATTGTTAAGACCAGTACAATCTCTAAAACGAGGAATTCTTTTTGCATTATCATGCGTTTTTGTTTTCATTGGGGCTATATTTTATTTTTTTCTTACATGTCCAATTCTCAGTGCAGCGAAAGCTACTTTTGCTCTTGGGCTTACTCCATGTATTGCGATTTTATGCGTAGAAGGTTTCAGAGGGATGATTAATAATCGTGCGATCAGAGCGATAATTTATGGTATTATTTTTTGTTGGGCTATTGGATCTTACTTCACCTATTTTGTGTTGTAATATTATCTTATGGTTTAGACTAACTGAGGGTATATTTTCTCAACATTTTTAGAATAAGCTGGCAAATATTTTGATTCTGATAATTGAAGCGGAATTCACACTCTTTGAAATGAAGATAAAATGAATAATCGACCAATTAAATGCCTTAACACCACCAACCACCAAACTTCCATGAGTTGTTCTCCATACCTTTAATGTTGCACTCTAATTTCATTTTAAGGGCATTTAGAACTTTTAGCTGCGCCAAGCTTACGAAAATGAAGTTCCGCTTTTTTATTTTTTTCCAATTTAAAGGCATCCGCTATAAAATTGTATGCATTGGTTAAATCAGGATCTAACATCAAAGCTTTATTCGCGTTTTTTATCGCCGCTTTCGGCTGTCGCTTTTTAATTAATATTGCGCTGTATGTTAAATAATATTCTGCCACATAGGGCTGCAGAGAGATAGCCTTGCGCGCCATTTCTTCCGCTTTATCCAGCTGGCCTTTCCACATTAAAAGGATTGCCATCCGATCATAACTAAGAGGCATTTGCGGATGAGAAGGATATAATTTAATGGATTTATCGAAATACTCAAAAGCTTTTTTATCATTTCTGGTGATATAATAATATTCTCCTAGTGCTCCATAGGTTATGCTTCTTTTCGCAATATTTGCCGAAAGGTATGATTTTTTCGCCTCTTCTAATTCTTTCAACGCTTCCGGTAAGCGACCCGCAACAAGAAGCGCAACGGCTAAACATTGGCGAGAATGGTGCACACGGGGAGATTTCTCAACATTGTCGCTCCAGAGAGAAATTTCATCTTTCATCACATCATTTTGTATGTAAACAGCAACTCCTTGAATAATGATAATTAAGGAAACTGCCGCCGCTAAAAAATAAAACATAATTTTTCGCTGCGAAAAATACTTCAGACTATTAATTAATAAAATAACTACCGGAACAAATATCAACATAGACGGCAGATAATTCCTATGTTCATATATTAGTTCCAAGGGCAGAAATGAACCTTCGATAACATGATTTAAAAAAAAGAATAAAACACAATAGGAAAGCAGAGGCCATCTTCTCGCTTTAACTAAAGCTAAAATTATTATTATCAGAATAATAATAATTGCCGCAAATGTCGTCCACGGATCAAATAGTCCCTTAGATATTTGTATATCGTGAATCAATGTCAGGCGAGACGTGAGCGGATAAAAAAGCAAAGAAATATAAAACAGGATGACTCTCGGCTCGGTTAAAAGCCTTTCTTTCATTGTAAATGGCCGTAATTCATAGTCTTTGAAAATCGAGGAAAAATCATAAAATAATAAACCGGCTGTAATTAAAATAATTAACGGTACTATTATTATCTTTAAATTTTTCTTGATATTACCTTTAGTCAAACCCTGAATTAAAAACAAATCATACAAAAAAATACTGGCCGGCAGCATGGCCGTGTTTTCCTTTGTGCCGAGCGCCAGAAGTGAAAAAAGTAAACACAAAAGAATAAAAAGAAAGGATTTATACTTCTCTCCAGAAGTTCGAAATTTAAGGTAAAAATACATAGACATAATGTAAAAGAGGGCAGCCATGCTGGTCATGCGCTGTACAATATAGGTAATAGAAGTTACGTGAACTGGATTGATTGCCCAAAACACAGTAGCCAGAAGCGCAATCGAATAGGCATGCTTTTCATATCGCTCTTTGAGCAAAGGCAAGCGCAGAGTATTAATTATAAACAAAAACAGAAATAATGAAGAAAAAAAATGAATTAGAAAATTAATTAGATGGTAGCCAAAAATATTCAATCCGCCAAAATAATAATTAAGCGCAAAACTCAAATATGAAACCGGCCGGGCTATTCTGCCGGTATTTTCAATACCTTCAATACCATAGAAAATTTTTTTTACATTTTCCCAGGTAAATTGTTTAATTTGAATATTTACGTTTTTTACTATGTTGATGTGATCATCAAAATGCCAGGAGCAATTAAAACTATTGCTGTAAGATAAAAGTAATATAACCAGCAGAGCAGCGACAACAAATAAATACCGCAGTAATAGCTTGTAATTTCTTTGAAATTCCAGGTTAAAATCTTGATCGCCGATTTTCATGACTTTTCTGCCTAAAAAAAAGGGGCGAAAGATCTACTCCCACCCCTTTTTGGTACTTCATTGAATATTCACTTCTTACGGTGTAATATTACCGCTATAATCTACATAATAAGTTGAGGTACCGCCAGCAGTATGCGTCCCGTTCGCGGCATAGCTGTTTGCAGTTGTTCCAGTAATAGTAACTACTACATTGTTAGTTGGTCGGTATCCATATGTAGTTAATATCGTAGTGGTTGCAACTCCTGATGGGCTGTCACTGAAGAAACCCATTGCCGCCGTGTAAGAATTTTTTGTATCCGCTTTGGCCGCAGTATTCCAGCCTCTGATTCTATATTGTATGAACTGAGGTACGGCGATGGCAGCCAAAATACCGATAATCGCGATAACGATCATCAATTCTATCAAGGTAAAACCTTTTTGTCCTTTTTTACGGAAAATCTTTAACATATAACGTTCCTCCTTCTATAATAGCATTTTAATTTTTGCGTTTTATTTGTTATTAAATGAACTATTTCATCAAATTTGTCTGCCCGTTAATTTTGTCCCATCACCTCCTCATTTTTTTTTGCTTCTTTCAAATCCCCTTTAAGTTTACGACTTAATTTTCTAGCAATTGATATGCCAAATGCCATAAAAATACTCCTCTCCATAAAAATACCTGAAATTAGCGTTTAAATTCAAGAATAAACATTTCCTCAACATCTTCATGGCAGTAAATTTGATAATCCTACAGACTCGAAAACTGGTGATTTTCACCAAAATAATGTAGATTTCACTGTTCTCGGAAAAGTTACTGGAAAAATTCTATTTTATAGTTAATAAATGGCATTAAATCCAAGGGAGATCCCTGAATCCAAAATAAGGACAGCTACCAGCAGTAGGCTCTTTACCATATCCTAATACGTTCTCTATCGGGCTTAATTATTGTTTCACCTAACTCCATCTCTGTCATAGTTTTTTGTTATTTCTCCTTACATTAAAATGTGGTATTAATTATAGATTAATTCTTGAGGAAAAATTAAGATGTATGAAGTTACGATAATTAAATCTTTTTCCGCCGCGCATGTTCTTGCGGAAATAGGAGGTAAATGTGAAGAATTACACGGCCATAATTTCAAAGTTGAGCTGACTGTGGCGGATCTAAAGTTAAATTCAGCCGGATTGTTAATCGACTTTCGTGTAGTAAAAAAATGGCTTGCCGAAATTCTTGAAGATATTGATCATAAGTATCTCAACACCCTCCCTTCCTTTGCCGGTATAAATCCTTCAGCGGAAAATATCGCCAAATATATTAGTGAAAAAATGGAATCAGAGGCAAAAAAGGCTTCCGTTAAAGTCATCAAGGTTAAAGTTTGGGAATCCGAAAACGCGGCAGTTACTTATATATCTGACAATAATTGAGCACTTTATAAAAAATCATTTATTTATGATTGATATCCAAAATCAAAAAGATTTCCGCAATATCGATATTAAAAAAGTCGGCGTCAAAAACATCAAATATCCGATTATAGTCCTTGATCGTGCCCGCGGCACCCAGCCGGTAAATGCCACAATAAATATGTACGTCAATCTGCCGCGCCATTTCAAGGGCACACACATGAGCCGCTTTGTGGAAGTGCTCAATGAATTCAAAGGCCAAATCAGCATTAAAACTTTCCAAACAGTTCTGGAGAAGACACGGCAAAAGCCGCACGCCCATTCGGCGCATATGGAAATTGAATTCCCCTATTTTCTGGAAAAAACAGCGCCTGTTTCCAAAGCCAAAAGCCTCATGGAATACCGGTGTCTTTTTGCGGGCGAAAACAGCGCCATCCAAACTGATTTTCTGGTGGGAGTCATCGTGCCTGTGACCACAGTCTGCCCATGCTCCAAAGAAATTAGCCAATTCGGCGCGCATAATCAGCGCAGTATCGTTACGGTAAAGGTGCGCTTTCAGAAATTTTTCTGGATTGAAGATATTATAAAAATAGTGGAAGATTCGGCCAGTGGTGAGGTATACTCTCTTTTAAAGCGCGTGGATGAAAAATATGTTACGGAAAAAGCTTATGAAAATCCGAAATTCGTGGAAGATGTCGTCCGCAGTGTGGCCGTAAAACTAGATAAAGATGAAAATTTTATCTGGTATAGCATTGAAGCCGAGAACTTTGAAAGCATTCATAACCACAGCGCATACGCCTATTTAGAGAAAGGATAAATTCATGCCTCCAAAAAAACCTGATCAGTTTTTTAATCTGTATAATCATGGCTTTATCCGCGCGGCGGTTTGCATTCCCGAACTTAGAGTTGCCGATACTTTTTTCAACGTTCAAAAAACTATTGAACTCGCGCGAGAGGCGGCTTCCCAAAAAGCAATATTGGCCATTTTTCCGGAATTGGGCTTATCCGCTTATTCTAATGAAGATTTGTTCCATCAGGATGCGCTTTTGTTCAGTGTGAAGGAAGCGCTTTCGACAATTGCAAAAGCTTCTGAAAAGATTAACTTGATTATGGCTGTAGGCGCGCCGCTGCAGATTGATTGCCGGCTTTTTAACTGCGCGGTTGTATTTTACCGCGGTAAAATTCTTGGTGTCGCGGTTAAATCATATCTCCCCAACTACCGTGAATTTTACGAAGGAAGGCAATTTACCCCAGCCGAAACCGCTCTTTCATCAAAAATAGAGTTAGCTGGACAAAAAGAAATTCCTTTCGGCGCCGATATAATCTTTAAAATAGCCAATATTAATAATTTTAATTTTTTCCTCGAAATTTGCGAAGATTTGTGGGTTCCCATTCCGCCATCAAGCTTCGCCGCCATGGCCGGGGCTACTATCATTGGAAATTTATCCGCTTCCAATATCACCATCGGCAAATCGGAGTATCGCCACCAATTGGCCGCCAACCAATCGGCTCGCTTAGTTGCTGCATATCTTTACGCCGCCGCCGGTGCCGGTGAATCGACTACCGACCTGGCCTGGGATGGACACGCTATGATTTATGAAAATGGCAACCTGCTTGCCGAATCTGCCCGCTTTTTGCAAAAAGCACAGATAATATACAGCGATATCGATTTGGATCGTCTGGCGCAAGACCGAATGCGCCTTAGCTCTTTTGGCCAGAACTCTGCCACCCACAAACAAAAGCTTTTATCTTTTCGTAGGATAGAATTCAATGTTGACGCTTTCCAAGGAAAAATTCTTTTAAACAGAGAATATTCGCGCTATCCCTACATTCCCGCCGATCCTTCCCAACGCGATCAGCGCTGCTATGAGGCTTATAATATTCAAGTTCAAGGCTTGGCTAAACGATTAAAAGCTTCAAGTATTGTCAATTTGGTTATCGGCGTTTCCGGCGGCCTTGATTCTACTCAGGCTCTTATTGTCGCCGCCAAAACAACGGATCTTTTGGGCTTGCCGCGTTCTAATGTTAAAGCCTACACCATGCCCGGTTTTGGGACAACTTCAAAAACATATAACAATGCGTTTAAACTGATGAAAGCGTTGGGAGTGGAAGCAAATGAAATCGATATCAAGCCCGCTTGCCTGCAGGTGCTCAAGGATATCAAGCATCCTTTCGCGCGCGGTAAAAAAGTTTACGATATTACTTTCGAAAATGTCCAAGCCGGTCAGCGTACCGCGCACCTCTTTCGCTTGGCTAATGCGAAAAACGCGTTGGTTGTGGGTACAGGAGACTTAAGTGAACTGGCCTTAGGCTGGAGCACTTACGGTATAGGCGATCACATGTCGCATTATAATGTCAATACCAGCGTTCCTAAAACACTAATCCAGCATTTGATCCGCTGGATTGCGCACACCAATCAATTCTCGCCGGAAGTATCCAAAACTCTTATTGATGTACTGGAAACCGAAATATCGCCCGAACTTATTCCCGGAGAAATTAACAATCAACCACGCCAGAAAACCGAAGAGGTTATCGGTCCCTATGAACTGCAGGATTTTAATAACTTCTACATAACGCGTTTTGGCTATTTACCCAAAAAAGTGGCATTTCTGGCCTATTGCGCGTGGAAGGATAAGAAAAAAGGGCTCTGGCCCGATATCCCCCCTGAAAAGAGAAACGCTTATAACTTAAAGGAAATAAAAAAATGGCTTTACATTTATCTATATAGATTTTTCAAAACTTCGCAGTATAAACGCTCCTGCGTCCCCAACGGACCCAAAGTAGGTTCCGGCGGATCACTTTCACCGCGCAGTGATTACCGAGCTCCCAGTGACAGTGAAGCCGAAGTCTGGCTTAAAAACTGGGAGAAAATTCCGGATAGTGATGATTGATAATGCGACAATCATATAAAGACTTTGATGCCACAGAGTTATTCTGCCCTCGATGCAAAAAGGCTGTTCCCGTAAGAAAAAGGCTTCTGCTAATCCTGCCGGAAGGAGAAAAATATGATTATAGTTGTGTTTATTGTGGAACTTCAGTCGGCGACAAACTGGTCAAAGAAAAGGGTAACTTAAACGTAATTTTAAATTAAAAGTATTCTCGTTATTTATTTTTCTGCAACGCTTTTTTTAACTTTTCGGCGAATAAGCCGGAGTTGCCCGCAGACGATAAATCTTCATAAACGACACCGAATTCCCGACCAGATGCTTCGCCTTCTAAATAGTCCGCCAATACTCCGCGGCTATGAACATCTTCATGACAATAAACACAAAGATTTTCCCAATTGCTGCCATCAGCGGGATTATTGTGATGATTACCGTCTTTATGGTGGACTGTTAAAAGATGCCGTCTGGATTCATCAAATTCACGGCTGCAACGGGCACATACAAGCCCGTGAATATTCAGTGATTTCTCGCGGTAGTCCTCGCCTGCAGGAGGTCTTTGATTTTTTTTAATACCCCGCACTGAATCTTGCAGTGTTTTAGTCTTATCTCCTGTGGAAATTACTTTTTTTTGAACTTTTACGCGGCCCCACTTGTTGGAAAATGTTACTTTTGCCATTTCATTTCTTCTTCAAACAGACTTATCTTTTATTCAGAAATACGTTCAGAAAAACGCGTACACCTTTTATAATCGCCGTAGCATTTTTAATCATTCGGAATAAGGGGAAATTCGCGGCTTTCGGAACGAGGTTTTGGACATCACCAATAATTCCATCTATCGCTGAATGGAACCGCCTTACTGTATCAGAAATGGTTTGAATTTCCCGATCCACAGCAGTGGTAGAATTATTGATGTTCGTCGTAATCTCTTCCAGATTTTTCAATATAATGGGTAAACTTCGATTAAGAGTATCCAAAGTTAGCGTAATATTCTTCGTAGTGAGCCATATTTGTAAAAGAATGGGAATGCAAAAAATTATCAGCAGAAAGAAGGCAATGCCTAATATTAACCAATATATTTCTAGGTTCATGGACTTATCCTCAATGGTTAAAACAATTTCTTTTTCTTTTTCTCGCGATAGGCCTCAACTCCGGCGTGAATTGCCTTCTTCAATCTTTTTTTACTGTTCTGAACGGCCTCGGCGCTTTGATGAGTAAATTCGTTTATTTTGTTTCCTACTTCTGACGCCTTATCTCTTACTGATGATTCCATATTTTTAAGTCTTTTGAGTTCTTTTTCATTAGTTTCTTTGTTTTTTTCAAAGTCTTCTTTAGCCTTGGCTATAATTTCATCCGCGTGGCGGGCAAGATTTTCTCGCGTTTCCTTGCCGCTTTTAGGCGCGTACAAAATCCCGATAACGGCCCCGATTAACCCGCCAATGAATAAACCTTTGAAGAAATGACCATTTCTTTCCGCCATAAAGCACCTCCGACAATTATTGTCATTTAACAATTATACAACATATTTATAATCATAATATCGAAAAATCTGTAATACAATCAACATTATATTTAATAATATAACACATTTTTATTAAATAAGCTACGCTTAACAAAAAAACCGGACACTCACATTAAGTGGATGTCCGGTTGATTTGTCCTGCTTATGAATTAGAAATAATTATTTCTTTGCAGGTTCCGGTGCCGGTACAGCAGTAGCTGCGGGCGCTGGTTGAGCAGCGGGCGCTTCAACTTTGGGAGCCTCTGCCGGTTTCGGCTCTTCTTTTTTACAGCCTAGTACTGCAAAAGAAGCAACGAAAAGCACTGAAATAATAATAGCAAATACCTTCTTCATTAACGTCTGTCCTCCTTTCAGTTAATTTCGCAATCTTTGGGCTTTTATACCCCAACTTTTGAGGGGAGAGAATACGCCTTTTTTTTGCCTTGTCAAGGACAAATTTAACAATTGTTGATGTAAAATAATACCATCCACACTTGGAAATAATTGTTATTAAAAACATGGCCATCTGTTGTCAGCGCCTCTTTTATATGCTACGCTTATTATTATTTTAATTAAAAAGGATTAAATTTTTTATTAGGATATCCGCTTAATTGGAAAAAGATGACAACTCTATAAAAGAATTAATTAAGCTTATAAAAAAGCTGCGGTCACCGGACGGCTGCCCTTGGGACAGAAAACAAAAGAAAGAAGATATAGGCAAGTATATTCTGGAAGAAGCTTATGAAGTCTTCGATTCTCTTGAAGAAAAAAGCTCCCAAGCCCTGAAGGAAGAACTGGGTGACTTGCTATTCCAAATATTATTCGTGGCCGAAATCAGCGAAGATGCCGGTTTATTTTCTCTAGGTGACGTTCTGGAAGAAATTAGAAAAAAAATGATCCGGCGGCACCCCCATGTTTTTGGCGATAAAAAAGTAAATTCAGTGCAAGAAGTCAAGGAAAACTGGCAACAAATCAAAAAGAAGGAACGCGATAATAAAAATAGTCAGCAGGATATATTCGCCAATGTGCCGCGTTCACTACCAGCCTTAAAACGGGCGCAAAAAATTACCGCTATAGCCGCTACTTATGGCTTTGACTGGTCCAAGATTAAGGAAGTGCTGAAGAAACTTAAAGAAGAGTTAAAAGAATTCGACTTGGCCGTGAAAAAAGGTGACCAGAATAAAACAGAAGAAGAGCTAGGCGATATTTTATTTACGCTGGTAAATATAAGCCGCTTTGTTCAAGTCGATGCCGAGACGGCGTTATCTAAAACAACAAATAAGTTTTTACGTCGCTTTTCTTACATTACCGGGCAACTTTCCGCCCGCGGAGTAACTCTGGAAAAAGCAGATTTGACTGAAATTGATGCTCTTTGGAATGAAGCAAAAATTAGGGATAATGACGAATGAAATACTTTCTTTGCGTTTTAGGCATGGTTTTTATCATTGAGGGGCTTCCTTACTTTATTTTTCCGGGAAAGCTAAAAATTTACTTGGCTAAAATAACAACAATTCCTGAATCTACTTTACGTTTTCTGGGTATCTCCGCTATGATTATTGGTTTGATCCTACTTTATGTTGGAAGAAGCTGACGCAATTTCATTGACAGCGGGAAAATATTCTGCTTACTTGCCACAAATTTTTTAAATTTTCACATAAAAGACATGGAATTAAAAGATTTTTCATATTTTCTGCCGGAAGACCTTATCGCCCAGCAGCCGTGCCGGCAAAGAGATCGTTCACGCATGCTGTTTGTGGACAGAAATGAAGAAACAATTGTCGACGGTCATTTTTTCCAATTACCTGATTTTTTAAATCATGGCGATGTTTTGGTTATTAATGATTCCAAGGTAATACCTGCTCGGCTCTTCGGCAAAAAACAGACAGGGGGTATTGTGGAAATATTGCTCTTGGTTAAGAAAGAAAACAAAAAAGATTCCCAAACTTGGGAAGTACTTGTGAAACCAGCCAAGAGACTGCATAAAAATGATATAATTATCATGGGGAAAAACTGCGAAGCAAAAATAATAACCAGAATATCAGACAAAAAATGGCTGCTTGAATTTTCTGCATTGGATGGTTTTGAAAATTATTTAAACCACTTTGGACGCGCTCCCCTGCCACCTTATATCAAGCGCAAAAAAAATGATGCGCAAAATACCGGAGATTTGGAACGATATCAAACAATTTACGCAAAAAATCCCGGTTCCGTTGCCGCTCCGACTGCCGGCCTTCATTTTTCGGCAGATGTTCTGCAATCGCTTGAAGCAAAAGGTGTGCAAATCGCATCCATAACTTTACACGTTGGCTTGGGAACTTTTTTACCTATCGAGGCAAACGAAATTGAAACACATGTTATGGAATCAGAACATTATGAAATTAGCCCGGAGGCAAGCCGAATAATTAATAACGCTCGCAGGGTAATTGCAGTCGGAACAACTTCTACGAGAACAATCGAGAGCTCCGCAGATGAAGACGGATATATCCGGCCGCAATCGGGCGAAACCAGTCTATTTACTTATCCCGGTTACAGGTTCAAAAAAGTTAATGGACTTCTAACCAATTTTCATCTGCCGCAATCATCTTTATTTTTGCTTGTCTGCGCTTTTGCCGACACGGCGTTTATTAAAAGAGCCTATAAGCATGCAGTGCAAAAACGTTATAATTTTTACAGTTACGGCGACTGCATGCTGATTCTTTAGTAAGTTAGCACTTATCCCGTTTATCGGGGTTAGGATAGAAACAAATGCCCTTTCAATTCGACCTGATCAAGAAAGATATTTCCACTTCTGCCCGTTTGGGAAGGATGATTACGCCTCACGGCATGGTGAATACTCCGGCTTTTATGCCGGTAGGCACGCAAGGCACTGTCAAATCAATGCTCCCCGAAGAAATAAAAAATTGCGGTGCTGAAATTATTTTAGCCAATACTTACCATCTTTACTTGCGTCCAGGCCACGAAACCATAAAAAAGCTCGGAGGCCTTCATAAGTTCATGCATTGGCCTTATCCACTGCTAACCGACAGCGGCGGATTTCAGGTTTTCAGTTTAGGGGCTTTGAGAAAGATAACCTCCGACGGAGTATTGTTTAGTTCCCACATTGACGGCTCCAGACATTTTTTAAGCCCGCAAAAAGCCATCGAAATCCAGGAAGCGCTCGACTCCGATATAATGATGTGCCTCGATGATTGCACGCCTTACCCTGCTACATTGCCGCAAACCAAAAAATCTCTCGCTTTAACGGTTAAATGGGCAAAACTATGCAGCGAGGCAAAAACAAATAATGATCAGGCACTCTTCGGTATTATTCAGGGCGGCACTTACATGGATCTGCGCAGGCAGGCTGTAGAAGAAATCGTCTCCATTGGTTTTGATGGTTATGCCTTAGGCGGCGTGAGTGTGGGTGAGCCTAAAGAAATCATGCAGGCAATCGCCGATACAATTACTCCTCTATTGCCTGAAGATAACCCGCGTTATCTTATGGGCGTGGGCACGCCTCAGGATATTGTTTACGGAGTATCCTGCGGAATCGACCTGTTTGACTGCGTCATACCCACCCGTTCAGCCCGTCACGGATTATTGTTTACAAATTCAGAAAAGATTGTTATTAAGAACTCCCGCTGGCGGGAAAATAATTATCCGCTCGACGAAACATGCGATTGTTATACTTGCAAAAATTATTCACGGGCGTATTTGCGGCATCTTTTTATTGCTGGCGAAATACTGGCTATGATATTGAATACTATTCACAATATACGCTATTATATGCGTCTCATGGAGAAAATTAGAACGGCTTTAAACGAAGGAAATTTTTTACAATTTAAAAATGAATTTTTGACAAAAAAAGGAGGAGCTTAAATTGACATCTTTAGCATACGCAATGGGCGGTGCCCCGGGTGGTGGATCGGCCGGTGGCGGCGATTGGGGTTTCATCATCACCATGGTAGTAATTTTCGTGATTTTCTACTTTTTATTAATTCGCCCCCAGCAAAAGAAGCAAAAAGAACTCAAAGCCTTGCTGAATAACCTTGCCTACGGCGATACGATCATGACCACCGGCGGGATTCACGGCAAAATAACCGGTTTAGCCGACACAGTGGTTACTCTGGAAATTGCCGATAAAGTAAGAATTAAAATCTCCCGCAGCGCAGTGGCGTCCATCATTCAAAAAGCGGGAACGACCGCACCAAAGGAATAGTATAGAAAGGGGCAATTCATGTTCAAATCTTTAAAAATCAGGATATCAATCACTGCAATTGTCTGCCTCGCTGCTTTGTATTTTTTGATCCCGACATTCATCACCCAGATTCCCTCTCCCTGGAATGAATATTTTCCCAAAGAAAAAATCCATTTGGGACTGGACTTGCAGGGAGGAATGCATCTTGTTTTAGAAATTGATACGGAAAAAGCTTTGGAATCAATGATGGAAAGAACGGCCAATGATCTCAAAGAATCAATGATGGAAAATAAGGTGCGCTTCCGTAAAGTGGAAAAGACAAAAGGCGCAACGATTTCATTGGAACTTACCGATTCTTCCGGAAGAACAATTCTGGATAAACTGCTGCATGACCATTATCCTGATTTGGAAATAGCCTCATCCAACGTGCGTGAAAGCGGACAAATAATCAGTTTAAAAATAAATGATAAAAGAGCTGTTGATCTAAAAAAGCTTACTGTTGAACATAGTCTCGAAACAATTCGGAACAGGGTTGATCAGTTTGGCATCGCCGAGCCGGAAATTGTCCCCGAAGGCGATAATCGTATCATGATTCAATTGCCGGGAATCAAAGACCCGGAAAGAGCAAAGAACCTCATTGGGAAAACCGCTCTTCTGGAATTCAAAATAGTTGATGATGAGCACTCTCTGGAAGAGGCTCTCCGCGGAAATATCCCGGAGGGAGATATAATTGCTTATGGTTTAAGAGAAGACAGATCAACCGGCCAGCGAAACTCAATGCCATATTTACTTAAAAACAAAGCTCTTCTCACCGGCGCTTCATTGGAAACCGCCAACGTGCAAATTTCTAATCGTTTCAGCGAGCCGAATGTTTCCTTAAAATTTAATTCCCAGGGAGCTGCCGATTTCGACCGGATCACCGCGGAGAATGTCCGCAGGCGTCTGGCTATTGTTTTGGACGGTGTGGTCCATTCAGCGCCCGTCATTCAGGAAAGGATATCGGGTGGACAGGCGCAAATTACCGGAAATTTCACGATGGATGAGGCTCGTGATCTCGCCATCGTCCTGCGCGCGGGAGCGCTGCCCGCTCCAGTAAATATTTTAGAGGAAAGAACAGTAGGACCATCGCTCGGAGGCGACTCGATCAGACAGGGTATTATGGCCACAATAATCGGCTCTATTTTAGTAATTTTGTTCATGATGTTTTATTACCGGCTTTCGGGAACAGTAGCGGATTTGGCTCTCATTATCAATATCGTTCTGGTTTTGGGTACATTGGCTGCTTTCAAGGGCACGCTGACTTTGCCCGGCATCGCCGGTTTACTGCTCACTGTCGGTATGGCTGTCGATGCCAACGTACTTATTTTTGAACGAATTCGAGAGGAGCTGCGAACGGGAAAAACGATTCGCTTGTCACTGGATACCGGTTATAAAAGAGCCTTTATTACCATTATTGATACCCATGTAACCGGCATTGTTTCCGCTATTTTCCTGGTTATCTTCGGCACCGGTCCGATTAAGGGATTTGCGGTTACATTAATCATCGGACTTCTGGCCAGCCTTTTTACGGCTGTTTTCGTTACTAGGATTATTTTCGATTACTTTACCCTGAATTTTAATATTAAAAAATTGAGTATTTAAACAATTCCGTTAGTACTTAGGAGAGATATAGTATGGAGTTTATTAAACCTGGACTAAAAATTGATTTTGTCGGGAAAATGAAATACGCGATAATTTTCTCGGTTATCTTGACAATGATCAGCATCGCCTCCGTCATTATCCATGGCGGTTTAAATCTCGGTATTGATTTCGCCGGTGGATCTATAATTCAAGTAAAATTTCAAAAAGAGATGTCGGCAGATAAGATCAGAGAAGCCCTTAAATCAACTCGGCTAGAAAACAGCATTATCCAACAGTTCGGTGTCAACGAGTTTTTGATCCGCACCGCGGAATCCTTTCATGATCAAAAACTTCTAGCAGAAAACTTGGAGACGCCACTGACCACTGCGTTCAATAAAGATTACGAAATCAGACGTGTGGAAGTCGTCGGCTCGAAAGTCGGCATGGATTTCCAGAGAAAAGCCATTTTCGCCGTAATTCTTTCCTGGCTGGCCATGCTCGTCTATATTGCCTGGCGTTTTGAATTCCGTTACGGATTAGGCGGCATTATTGCTCTTGTTCATGATGTTGTGATTATTATCGGTACCATTTCCCTTCTAAAGATGGAATTTACCATCAACATTTTGGCGGCAATATTCTTCATTATTGGTTACTCTATCAATGATACGATTGTTGTTTTGGATAGAATCAGAGAAAACGTGAAGTTAAATCCCAGACACAAGCTTGCCGATACAATCAATTTGAGCATAAACCAGACACTGAGCAGAACAATATTGACTTCCTTTACAGTGTTTCTTACCGTTATCGCTCTATATATCTGGGGTGGACCAGTAATACATGATTTGGCATTTTCGCTACTAGTTGGCGTCGTATTCGGCACTTATTCTTCCGTCTTTATTTCTTGCCCAATAGTGCTGTTTTTTGAAAACATGCAACTTTCCAAAGTGAAAAGGAAGAAATAATTGCCTTCCCTTGCCTCTCTAGCTTTCGCCGCTTTTATTTTGATACTTTTTGCGGGCATTTATTTAACATTGTTTGACTTGCTCGGAACGGTGATCATCTTTATAGATGTCTTTCTTTATGCCCTTTTCACCGGCTTTGATCGAGTCAACGGGAAAATTATTTTGTTTCTCCTTCTTATTTCCATAATTGTGGAAACAATTGATTTCTTTTTAGTTATGACTGGCGCGCTCCAACCGGTGGCCACAAAAAGAGTTTTTTGGACCGCGGCGATAAGTGCTATTGTAGGAGCGTTTATTCTTACGCCTTTTTTTTGGGGACCAGGTGCATGGGTAGGATTTTTTTTAGGAGGATTTACCGGAATCATAACGTTGGAAGTGGCCCGGCAATCGAAATTAAAATCTCTTTATCGAGCATCTAATCGAACCATAATCGCCATGGCTGGCAGAAAAATAGTTAAAGGATTCGTCGCTTTGTTTATGGTCGCCCTTTCTTTATCCAATATTTACTCATAGAGGTTTAGTCAATATGCTAGAAGATAATAAATCAAAAAAAGAAAAAAGAAAATCAAAAGTTCAAGAATACATTGAAGCAATTATTATTGCGATACTGATCGCTCTTGTTATTCGGACATTTGTCATCCAGGCATTTAAAATACCTTCCCGCTCTATGGTGCCGACATTACTTATCGGAGATCAGATATTAGTCAATAAATTTATTTACGGCGTAAAGATACCTTATTTAAGAAAAACGATCATCCCTGTCACCAATCCGGAAAAGGGCGATATCGTTGTTTTTATTTATCCCAATGATCGTTCCAAAGATTTTATCAAACGGGTTATCGGCATAGCCGGAGATAAAATCGAAATTAAGAATAAAAGGATATTTATTAACGATAAAGAGTATTCCGACTCTTACGGCGTTTATAGTGATAATTTAATTTATCCAGGCGTAATTCAGCCCCGCGATAATTTTGGCCCGGTGACTGTTCCGCAGAATTCACTTTTCGTCATGGGTGATAACCGCGATGAAAGCTCGGACAGCCGTTATTGGGGATTTGTTGATATAAAAGACGTTGAAGGAAAAGCTTTTATCATTTATTGGTCATGGAACCGTGAAGATAATAATCTCCGCTGGCGGCGTCTGGGGAGTCTACTGCATTAAAGCGGTGCGATAATTTACAGCCAATTATTCATGCGTTTGTTTTTAAAAGTATGACTACTTTTTGTTCACAATAACCCTACCTTTACAGAGTCAGGATTTAAAGTTGCTCTCTCGATCATCAAAAAATTAATTAGCTGCAAAATATTCTTGACTGACATTTCTTTTCATGTATAACGAAAACTAATTTTCGCCTGACACTATTCTTTTATGGCGGATGGAAAATTGCATTTTCGGAGATAGAAAGATATGGAACCTCCTAGTAGTAGCGGAACGTTAAGCACTTGGTTCCGGCTTAATCTTAAAATAATGTGTATCCCGAAAATATCATAGACCCACCGTTAAATGGCATTTTCCGGATAGATTAAGAACCGGAAACATTTGCTGTAAGACAATCTCTCTTCCACGAACTCTGTCCATCCTTTTGTTTTTTGTGTCGACAACGTTCCTTGATTTACAGGGTGTAACAGATATTTCTGAGGTACGCTGTTATGTATTGGATAAGCAAAAGCATCCATAAGCTCAATCGCTTCCGGCGTCAGCTCATTGTTTTTTTGTCCGTTCTCGGGCCAGGCATAATCGTTATGATTGCCGACAATGACGCGGGCGGCATATCCACCTATGCAGTAACAGGTTCCAAATACGGCTTTAAGTTACTTTGGATATTTATTCTTCTTATACCTATGGCTTACTTTGTTCAAGAAATGACGGTTCGGCTGGGGGCAGTAACTAAACGTGGCCATGCGGAAGCAATTTTCGATGGTTTCGGTCCTTTCTGGGGTTGGTTTTCTATCGTTGATCTGGCAATTACTGATTGGTTGACATTAGTTACAGAATATATTGGAATGACGGCGGCAATGAGCCTTTTTGGCATACCTCCATGGATAACTATCATTGGTGTTACGCTCATTTTGTTTGCCATTGTTCTTACCGGCAAATACTGGACATTTGAAAGACTAACTCTTTTCTTTTGTTTATTCAATTTTGTCTATATACCGGCAGCATTTTGGGCAATGGCCACACCAACTGCTCCCATCTGGGGTGAAGTTTTCCGGGGATTTTACGAGCCAAATCTCAGTGGCTTCAATATGGACTTGATATTCATTCTCCTCTAGCCAACATTGGAACAACTATCGCTCCTTGGATGATATTCTTTCAACAAAGTGCCGTTGTAGATAAAGGACTTGATATTCATGATATCACTTTTGGAAAGATTGAAACATTTGTTGGATCTTTTTTTACTTGCCTCGTGGCTGTATTCATTATAATTGCAACGGGCGCTGTCTTCTTTTATCATCAACCGCCTATAGTCATTGAAGATGCCGCGCAAACGGCCGAAGCTATCGTCCCCCTTTTATCCGCGGGTTATGGCGACATCGCTCGAACACTTTTCGCTATCGGCCTTTTTGATGCTGGCTTCCTTGGCGCCTTATGCATTTCCCTATCCACATCATGGGCGGTTGGTGAAGTCTTCGGCTGGTCACACTCTCTGAATCAAAAAGTTAGAGAAGCTCCCTGGTTTTATGGCATTTACTTTATGATGCTATTGACATCAGGTCTTGTTGTTTTGATTCCCGGAGCGCCTTTGGTTACAATCACCATGTTTGTGCAAATCGTAGCCGTTACTTTGTTACCTTCATCACTCGTTTTTTTGATTCTTTTACTCAATGACAAATCAGTCATGGGTGACAGGGTTAATACAGGTTCACAAAACATAATGAACTGGTCAATTGTTATTTTTGTTGTTATAATGTCATCATTGATGGGAATAGGCACTCTTTTCCCTGATCTTTTTAAATGATCCTTGTGAGAGGACCAGGACTAATGGATATAAATAATAAGGCAAAATCATCTACCCAGTCTGGAAACGGCTCTAAATACAGGTTCATTTATTTTTCCGAACTGGTCAAACGGCCAATCTGTGTTGGAAAGATTAAAAACAGGATCGGTAAGCTCACTGATATTGTCTTTTCGGTAAAGGACCCTTATCCGGAAGCCGTCGGCATTTACATTGAATATGGTTGGGGTAAGCCAACAGTTTTTATTCCCTGGGAACGAGTCATTAAAATAGAAGATGATGCTCTCTTTGTTCAGCCTCCGGGAAATGGTGAAGTTTATCCGCCTTTTGTCGATCAAACCGGGTGGATTCTTCTGGATAAACATTTAATGGGCCGCACAATCGTTGATATAGACGATCGCCGGGTCGAGGTTGTCAATGATATTCACCTAATAGAAGTTAGAAATAAATTGCTGCTCGTTCATGTCGATATATCCTTTAACGGTTTCTTACGTAGAATAGGTTTGGGAAAATTCCATCTTATAAAGGATGATTTTATATCATGGAAGTACGTCCAACCTTTATCGGTCGAAGATGTAATTGCGACGGACAAAGTTTCTCTTTCCGTTACACGCAAAGATATGGTGGAACTCCCCAGTGAAGACTTAGCCGATATCCTGGAAGAGTTACCCGGCGACGAGCAACAGGCGCTCTTTTCTGCGCTGGATTCCGAAAAAGCTGCCGAAACATTGGCGGAAGCAGAACCAAGAGCACAGCGTCAGATTATTGCCAATCTCCGCAAAGAGCGGGCTCGCAATATCTTTTCGGAAATGTCAATACCACAACTTGCCGGTCTATTTGCAGTACTCCCGCATGATAACGTAACTCAGTTCATGCAGTTGCTGGATAAAGATCAATACAAACGTGTCCAATCTATTCTTTCCAAGCGAGAAGCAACGGCAAACAGCATTATGTCCCATGATTTCATTACCGTACCAAAAGAAGTTACCGTTGCTAAAGTAATCGAAAAAATCAGGCATTCCGAATTAGAGCCGCATAACATTTCTTATATCTATGTTATTAATGAAGACGATCAAACTCTTTTAGGGGTAGTCGATCTGCGGGAAATGCTTCTGACCGCAGATAATAAAACATTAGGTGAAATAATGGTATCGCCGGTAATCACTGCAGAAGATGATGATGTCCAAGATGACTTAGCAGAAATTTTTGCCAAGTATCATTACGAAATGATTCCCGTTGTCGACGCCAGGGATCATATTCTCGGTGTTATTCACTACAATGACATTATGAAAGGCATTGAAACCAGAGTTAAACTTTAAGGATTTGATCATGCCGCGAATACAGTTAAATAAAACAACAAAAATTGCTTTGTATCTCTTACGATTCTATCTAATTTTTTTATTAATATTAATTGTGGTTAAATTTATAAGGATTTTTACTTAAAAAATAACTCAATTTACAAGGTATACTTTTGATCAAAATATTTTTGGCGAATATTCCTTTTCGCCTTGACACACATGCTTCTTAGTTGTATAAGAATGAAAAATTTAGCCCTTTTAATTTAATCCAGCGAGATTGAAAAAGGAACTGATGATGAAAGAAAACATCCTAAGAGTATAGAGCCTTTCTCCGCAAGGGGGAAGGCTTTTTTATTATGTGATTTAGAAGGGACCCGCGAGCGCTAGGGCTTGACATGAATTGATTCTTTATAAGGGACAAGCAACATGACAGAAAATAGAAATATTAAAATAGTGATGGACAGTGACGGAATCGACCGATGCCTCACCCGTATTGCTTATGAAATTTTGGAAAAAAATAAAGGCAAGGAAAATCTTGTTCTTGTCGGTATTCGTACCGGCGGAGTATATCTGGCTGAGAGGTTGCAGAAAAAAATATCCGGCATTGAAGCTGGTAAAATTCCCCTTGGTATCCTGGATATAACTCTTTACCGCGATGATATTTCCACCTCCAATAAAAAGCCCCGTCTGGGGAAAACAAAGATCACCTTTTCTCTGGACAATAAAAAAGTTGTCTTGGTTGACGACGTTCTCTTTACCGGTCGGACCATTCGTGCGGCAATGGATGCTTTGATCGATTTTGGTCGACCAAAAATGATTCAGCTTGCCGTTTTAATTGACCGCGGTCATCGCGAACTTCCGATCAGAGCTGATTTTGTGGGAAAAAATCTGCCCTCTTCCCTTTGGGAAGCCGTCAGCGTTAATCTTGTGGAAAAAAACGGGATTGATGAAGTAGTTATTGAAGAAGGAACTTAAACATTAAATTTTAGAACCTGATTATGAAATTAGAAAAAAAAGATATCCTCGGAATGAAAGATCTTACAGTCGAGGAGATTAATCTCATCCTGGAAACAGCCGAATCTTTTCTGGAAATTTCCACCCGCGAAATTAAGAAAGTGCCGACACTGCGCGGCAAAACAATCATCAACTTATTTTACGAAGCCAGCACACGCACGAGAACATCCTTTGAAATTGCCGGTAAAAGGCTCAGTGCCGATACAGTCAACATTTCCGCTTCAACCAGTTCTGTAATCAAAGGAGAAACACTCATTGACACGGCACGCAATTTGGAAGCTATGAATCCCGATGTAATCGTCATTCGCCACAGTGCTGCCGGTGCTCCGCACTTACTGGCATCACTGGTTAAACAATCCATTATCAACGCCGGCGATGGCGCACATGAGCACCCCACACAGGCGCTTCTGGATATGATGACCATTAAAGAAAAAAAGGGCAAAATATCCGGATTAAAAGTAGCAATCGTGGGTGACATAACCCACAGTCGGGTTGCCCGATCGAATATTTACGGTTTATCCAAAATGGGTGCTCAAGTATTTCTGGCCGGTCCCGCTACGATGCTTCCCCGGAACATCGAACAAATGGGTGTAAAAGTTTACAACAAGCTGGAGGACGCCATTGTCGGTGCGGATGTAGTAATGATGTTGCGTATTCAACTGGAAAGGCAAAAGCAAAACATCTTTCCTTCACTGCGCGAATATTCCCAGCATTACTGCCTTAACCGCAGCAACATTAAGCGGGCTAAAAAAGACGTTATCGTCATGCATCCGGGTCCAATCAATCGCGGCGTGGAAATATCACCGGACATCGCCGATGATCCATCCTACTCAGTCATTCTCGATCAGGTAAATAAAGGTGTGGCAGTAAGAATGGCGCTGCTTTACCTGCTGACCGGAGGTAATGAATGAAAATATTGCTAACCGGCGCGAAGATAATCGACCCCGCCCAAAAAATAGATGCCGATATGGATGTTTTGCTGGAAAATGGAAAGATTGTCAAAATCGGCTCAGATCTTTTAAAATCAGTAAAATCCAAAGATTCGGAAAAAGTAAAAATTATTGAACTGGCCGGAATGGTTCTTACGCCGGGCTTAATCGATATGCACACCCATTTGCGCGAACCGGGTTTTGAATACAAAGAAACGGTTGCCTCAGGAGCCGCGGCGGCCGTTGCCGGAGGTTTCACCTCTATTGCCTGTATGCCCAACACATCTCCCATTAATGATAACCGTTCTATTACCGAATTTATCAGAAGGAAAGCTGCTGAGGCTGATCTAGCCAACGTTTACCCAATCGGCGCAATCAGCAAAAATTCAGAAGGCTCCCAATTGACGGAATTTTGGGATTTGAAAGATGCGGGTGTGGTTGCTCTTTCCGATGATGGAAAGCCGGTAATGGATGCCGCTTTGATGCGCCGCGCGATGGAATACGCTTTTTCACTGGAATTGCCGATTATTTCGCATTGTGAAGATATAAATCTTTCCGGCGGCGGTTTGATGAATGAAGGCTATTATTCCACAATTCTGGGGCTTGGCGGTATCCCCAGCATAGCGGAGGAAGCAATGGTAGCGCGCGATATTTTGATTGCCGAATTTACCAAGACTTGCGTCCACATCGCGCATGTCAGTACGGAAGGTTCCGTCCGCTTGGTTCGCGAAGCCAAAAAAAGAGGCTTGAGGGTAACGGCGGAAACCGCCCCCCACTATTTCACGTTAACCGATGAATATCTACAAGGCTATGATACAAATTTAAAAGTCAATCCCCCTTTAAGAAGCACTCAGGACGTAGCGGCAATTAAAGAAGGTCTTGCTGATGGAACGCTCGATGTTATCGCCTGCGATCATGCTCCCCACGGACGGACGGATAAAGAACTGGAGTTTGAATATGCGGATAACGGTATCAGCGGTTTGGAAACTTCGTTGGCCTTGAGTTTAAATCTTATCAAAGAAGAAGTTCTTTCGTGGCCGGAGCTGATAGCCAAAATGAGTCCCAACCCGGCACGTATCCTGAACCTGTCGAAGGGAACGCTCCAAGTCGGCGCGGACGCCGATATCACCGTAATTGATCCGCAGCTTAAATGGACTGTTGACGTAAAAACTTTTCGCTCCCGCGGCAAGAACTCTCCCTTTCATGGCCGGAAAATGCAAGGCAAAGCCATTCTTACGATCGTCGGGGGGGAAATAAAATATGTCCTACCCTCTTTAAAAGTATGAGCAGTAGAGAAAGCCAAAAAACCACGGGATTTGTTTTACGTTGCCTCAACTACGGGGAATCGGATTTAATTATAACCTTTTACAGCAACGATTTTGGTAAGCTTACAGGAATTGCCAAAGGCGCTAAAAGAAGTAAAAAGCGGTTTGTCAATGTTTTTGAGCCTTTTTCGCTGACGAATATAATCTTTTCCCGCAAAAATCGCGATGTGCTGGCGTTTATTGAATCCTGCGAGATCATCGAACACTACAATGACATCCGTCAGGATTTGGAAAAAACGCTAATCGCCTCTTACTTTATCGATCTTACAGATCACTTTAGCCCTGAAGGGAAAAGAAATGAAAAAGTGTTTCAACTTTTGCAGGACTTTCTCTATATGATAGACAGGGAAAAGACCTCCGACGCGACCATGCGTTTTTTTGAAATGCGCCTGCTGAAATTGGCCGGTTTTGAACCGGCGCTTGACCACTGCATCAGATGTAAAACTCCTGTTGCCAACGGCAGTTCATATTACTTTTATCCGCGGGATGGTGGAATCAAATGCGCGGCTTGTGCCCAGCCCGAAAGATACGATCAGTCCATCTCCGCGGGTACCGTGCGGACATTGCTTTTAGGCAAGGACATGGACATTGATAAAATTAAGCTGATAGCTTTATCCGATAGTTTAGCAATGGAATCCCGCAACATCCTCATTGGTTTCATTTCGCATGTTCTGGGACGGGAAGTAAAATCATTGAAAGTTATGGAACAGGTAAGGAAGCTCTGCACATAATACTTATACCAATTCTAAATCAAAGCGCTATTTTTGTTGGCGTCGTTGTCGGCTTCCTTAACGTATGTACAACACAATACGCCTCGTCGCCTCCGCCTAGCCGCCTCAATATCATCTTTGGTTCAGAAATGTTATTACACCTGCAAAGCTTCAGTAGTGGACAGTTATCAAAATTAAGAATTACTATTCGAAGAGAGTAACGACTGGCGGCTGACCCGTGTTTCTGGGTCTGGTTTAGCCGTTTGTTGAAATTTGTATTTCTCACTCAATGAGTTATATAACTTACTAGCGTCCCCTCCAAGCTTCCCTAAACCAAATCAAAGATGCTAGTATAGAAAAGGGAAGCCATTTTCCCATCCAAGTTGAAATGACTTGTATTGATATTCGTTTTTTGCATTTTCAATTAAAGGTAAACAGGATTCCGGAAAATATTCTCCTAACACCACCCCCTCAAGAACACCTGAAATATCAATTTTAAATGGCTCATTATCCTTACCAATAACCAAAAACCTGAATTCATTCTCATGATCCCAAGTTATATCTTTTGTAAAAAATAAGGTCTTATAATGATGTATAATATGTTTCACAACTATATTATCGATTGAATCTTCATTCATTGTTGTAAGATTCTTAAATGCAGGATGGTCAATATCTGGAGGATTACCATACTCAATTTTTTCATAAAAACAACGAGCATTAATTTTTTCAGCAGTATTTAGCACAGCCTCAGTCAATTTAGATTGATCAAATATTAAGCAAACGCCCTTCTGATTGGCAGCATAATGAGCCCAAAGAGGTGGAATTGAAAAACCACGGCCAAGGCATTCATCATTATTTCTATAACTATCTAGTGTCGTGCAAAATAAGTGGCACCTGCTATGAATGGTGTTTAATATATGATCGACTTTTATTTCTTTATCGATATCATCGTCAGTGCTAGTCCATTCTCCTCTGTTAATATCAATGCTCCAAACTGTGCGCTCATAGGGGTCGTTGGTATTACACATTCTACCAAATTCAATCTGACTTTTATAAAAAATGTGTTCCAAAACCGTATGTGATGTGTAATGGTAAACAAGACCAGCTTTATCAAGTAGAGGTATTTTATTGGGATACTTTATCATGCAATCGTTCTCATTCCTAAAAAGGAGATATACATAAGGAAGGTAATTATTGACCAATCAATTCCCGATACATTTTTGAAACCTCCTGGTCAAAATCATATTTAATGCGCCCTTTCATTAATAATTCTCTAGTATCGGCCAGTATAACTTTAAATGTCCAGGTGTAACCATCCAAAATAAAAATACAGGTCGCGTTTGTTTTATCTATGTTTATCGTCTTATCTGTACTTACACTTTTACTTTTTCCAACGCCAACTCCTAACAAACCCCTATTAACCATAACACCGCCTGATTTTCCTTCTGACGAAGAAGTAACTATTTGAGATTCGTCTGAATAAAGAGCGATATTATTTTTAATAAAGGCATCCTCAAGTTGGTTAATGTAATAATTTTTTTGATCGTTTTCAACGATTAATGTAAATGAAGGATTTTTTATATTGATCTGTTTAATTATCGTATGATCGAAAACAGGCTGATAATTTCTTGATCCCGCACATCCGGCTAAGAATATCAAAAGAATAATTAATATTTTTTTCATATATCCTCCTTGCTTGATCTGCCTCTGATACTTGTACCACATATTAAGTTAAAGTTCAGCAGGTTTTTGATTATTTCCAATTGAAATGTCGTGTGAATTGGGAAAATAGGAAAAACAACATTGCAGGAAGAAGTCGATTATTTGTTTCACCTGCAAGCAACATACTGAGACCTGACCTTTATTTGTGCAAGGTCATTTTTTTTGCTAAGATATTTTTTAGGAAATATTTTGAAGGAACTGGAAATGAATGATGCGTGATTACCGCTCCACTGTTCATTTACGAACCACCGGTAGGGAGGGTCGCTACCTTTTATCCTTTCATATTGACACTATCCCCTTGGACATGTTAGTTAGCCGCTGTAATAATTAAAGATTAAGGTTGATAATACCTGCCTATTCTTGGTTTAAATCTGCAAGGAGGAAGTTGTGACTTTTCAGGAATTAATTTTTGCCCTCGAAAAATACTGGCATTCTCAAGGCTGTATAATTCAACAACCCTACGATATGGAAGTCGGCGCCGGCACATTCCACCCCGCCACCTGCCTGCGCGCGTTGGGACCGGAACCCTGGAACGTGGCTTATGTTCAGCCCTCACGTCGTCCGACTGACGGCCGCTACGGCGAAAATCCCAACCGCCTCCAACATTACTACCAATATCAGGTAATCATGAAACCATCGCCGGTTAACATTCAAGAGCTTTATCTTGATTCACTCAAAAGCTTCGGCATTGATCCTCTCGATCATGACATCCGCTTCGTCGAGGATGACTGGGAATCTCCGACATTGGGTGCTTGGGGCCTGGGCTGGGAAGTGTGGCTCGACAGCATGGAAATCACCCAATTTACCTATTTCCAGCAAATCGGCGGTTTCGATCTTCGTCCGGTTTGCGCGGAATTGACTTATGGAATCGAACGTATCGCCATGTACATTCAGGGAATCAATAACGTCTATGATTTACAGTGGAACGATAAAGTCAAATACGGTGATGTGCATCATCGGGGCGAAGTGGAATTTTCCACTTATAACTTCGAAATCGCTGATATACCCATGCTGCGAAAACTTTTTGATATTTATGAGCAAGAAGCTCTGCGCACCGCCGAAAAAAATTTGGTACTGCCGGCCTATGATTACTGTTTAAAATGTTCTCATACATTCAATTTACTCAATGCCCGCGGCGCCATCAGCGTTGCCGAACGAACCAGTTATATCGGGCGGGTCAGAAATCTGGCGCGCATCAGCGCTGAACTTTATTTGAAACAACGTGAAGAAATGGGATATCCACTCTTAAAGAACAACTAATGATCTGGAGAAAAAATGAGTAAGGAACTGCTTTTTGAAATCGGCACCGAGGAAATTCCCGCCGGATTTTTATCCAAAGCTATGACTGACATGAAAGAAATTATCCGTAAATCCCTTATGGAAAAGAGGATTGCTTTTGATGGAGTAGAATGCATGGCCACACCGCGCCGTCTGGTTCTCTATATTGCCGATGTCGGGGAAAAACAGGAAGACCAGACCATAGAAAAAATGGGGCCGGCAAAAAAAGCTGCCTTTGACGAAAACGGCAATCCGACAAAAGCAGCGTTGGGCTTTGCCAAGGGACAGGGGCTGGAAATATCAGAGTTGGAAACAATTGTCACCGAAAAAGGTGAATATCTGGGTGCCCGTAAAACAATTACCGGGCAATCCACGGAAGTCCTCTTACCCGAAATTCTGACCAATTTTCTTCTGACCATACCTTTCAGAAAATCCATGCGCTGGTCTAGTTATGATTTGCGTTTCGCCCGACCGATTCACTGGCTGCTGGCCCTATATGGCGGCTCTGTTATACCGCTTAAAATTGAAAATATCGAAAGCGGCAATACTTCCTGCGGTCACCGGTTTATGAGCCCTGCTCCTTTTGCTGTTTCTAATTTTAATGATTATCTGACCAAAGCCAGGCAAAACTATGTTATTGCCGATCCGGTGGAAAGGAAAAAATCAATTCTGGCCCAGGCGCAAAAAGCGGCAGACGAGATCGGCGGAAAAATATTTTATACCGATGACCTGCTCGACACGCTGACTTTTATTGTCGAATATCCGGTAATCGTATGCGGCAGCTTCGATAAAGATTATTTAAAAATACCCAAAGAAGTTCTTACCACAACAATGATCGCCCACCAGAAATACTTCCCTATTATTGATAACGAGGGAAAACTTTTGCCTTACTTTATCGCGGTAAGCAATACAAAAGCACGTGACATGGAAGTTGTGGCACGCGGCAATGAAAAAGTCCTCCGGGCCAGGCTCGCCGACGCTCAATTCTTCTTTGAAGAAGACCTTAAAATTCCTCTGGAGCGCCGTGTCGAATCTTTAAAAAAAGTTGTCTTCCACACTCTTCTGGGCACTTCTTATGAAAAAGTTATGCGCTTCCGCAAACTGGCGCTAAAGATCGCTCAAAAAATAAATCCGGCAATCAAAAAAAATGTCGACCGGGCGGCACTTCTGGCCAAGGCTGATTTAGAATCGCTTATGGTCGGTGAATTTTCCGAACTGCAGGGCATTATGGGCCGCGAATATGCTCTTTTATCAGGAGAAAAAGCGGTTGTAACTCAGGCTATTTATGAGCATTATCTGCCTATCGTCGCCGGAGGCGAACTGCCGGAAACGGACGAAGGAGCCATTGTCGGCATTGCCGATAAGATTGATACTATTGTCGGCTTTTTCGGTGTCGGTTTGCCTCCCACCGGCACGGCCGATCCTTACGCGCTGCGCCGTCAGGCTTTGGGCATAATCAATATTATTTTGGCCAAGCGCTATCCAATAACACTCGACTTTCTTGTCGGCGAAAGTATCACCTTGTTCAAGGGTATACTAAAAAAATCGTCAGCCGAAATTAAAAAAGATGTTTTGGATTTCCTTCGGGGACGTCTGCAAAATCAGCTCATCGCGCAGGGATACGCTTATGATACGATTGAGGCTGTATTGGCTGTCGACTCTACCGATGTTGTTTTGACACTAGAAAAAGTCATAGCGTTACAGACCTTCCGCGCCAATCCCGAATTTGAACCAATCTCTATTGCTTTCAAACGCGTGGATAACATTTTAAAAGATTTCCGCAATCCCCAAGTGGACACCTCTCTTTTTTCTTCCGCAGCAGAGAAAAACCTGTTCTCTTCTTTTAAAAAAATCAAAGCCCAAGTGGAAACCGGGATTAAGAAGGGTGATTATGATTTCGCCCTTACACAACTTGCCTGCTTACGCCCGCCGGTAGACGCTTTTTTTGACAGCGTCATGGTTATGGATAAAGATAGAAAAATACAGTTTAACCGCTTATCACTTCTGGCGGAAATATCATTACTTTTTCATAAAATTGCTGATTTTTCCAAAATTGTTACTGCGGGCTGATTTTCTTATTAGCCGCTTTATAATTTAGTCATCTCATTAGTCACATTGACATTCATATAAAGCCTTGTTAGAATTACTCACTTTTTAGTTCCATAACATTGTTGGAGAGGATTGCTAAATGAACGGTCCGACCAAAGCGCAGTTTTCAAAAAATGCTGATGAAAAACTGCGTATACGAAAATCACTACAAGAAATAACAAATCGTATTCACGCGGCTCAAAATATCAAGCAAATCCTCGTTGATTTAAAAGACGGCATTCTTAATCTTTTCGATGCTCATTCCATAACTATTTATGTTGTGGACAAAATACGCAATGAAATTTATTCCCTGTTTCTAACCGGTACTCAACTAAAAGAAATCAGAGTTCCCATTAGCAACAAAAGTATTGCCGGATATGTGGCCAATACAGGCAAGGTTGTTAATATTAGCGACGCCTACAATCAAGCTGAATTGCAATTAATTGACGCCGAATTAAGTTTTGATCAGAATTGGGACAAAAGATCAGGATTCCGAACCAGGCAAATTCTCGCCGCTCCTATCTACAATAACAATCAGCTCCTTGGTGTAATCCAAATTCTCAATAAAAAGATTGATGCAGGAACTTTTTCCGAGGAAGAAGTAGGATTAGCGCTCGAAATTGCCGAAGTTCTCGGCGTTGCTTTTTTCAATCAACAACGTTTTGAATGCCGCCGGAAAACACGGTTTGATTATTTGATAAGCCACGATCTAATCAAAGAAGAAGAGCTGGACAAATCATGGGAGGAATCCAGAGAGAAGAAAGAAACTATAGAAAATTTCCTCATGCTTAAATACAAAATAACTAAAGATGATATTGGTCGTGCCTTAGAAGAATTCTATCACTGTCGCTTTGTTCAGTACAACGATAAAACCGTTATTCCGGCAGATTTAATTAAAAATTTAAAAAGGGATTTCTTACGGCGCGAACTTTGGGTGCCGCTGGAAAAGATAGACGGAAAAATACATGTTATCGTGGATGATCCGAACAATATTCTCAAAAGAGACACCATCGAAAACCTTTTAAAAACTAAACAGGTAAAATACGATATTGCCTTGGCTGAAGACATTATTAAGTTCATCAATCTTTTCTATCACGCTTCTGATAACGAACACTCTTTTACGGAAATATTGGAAAGACTGGACGATGAGGATACGATAATCGAAGATGAAGAAGGCGGAGAGATGATCACGGAATCGGACAGTGTCATTATGCAGCTCGTTAATAAAATTATCAACGACGCTTATGGACGCGGCGCTTCGGATATACATATTGAGCCGAATATCAGCCGAAAAAACGTGGAAATAAGATTCCGCATTGACGGAGATTGCGTCCTCTATCAAACAGTCCCCTTCAGTTACCGCGCGGCTGTTATTTCGCGCATAAAGATCATGTCCAATTTGGATATCACCGTAAAAAGATTGCCCCAAGACGGCAAAATTAAATTCAGGCGTCCAATGGGAGAGGAGATTGAATTACGCGTAGCTTCAATTCCTACTCAAGGTGGAGTGGAGGATGTTGTTATGCGCATATTGGCCAAGGGCGAAACAATGCCGCTGGAAGATATGGTTTTATTATCGCGCAATTACAAAGAATTAATTAATATTATTTCCAAACCTTACGGTATGATTTTATGTGTAGGCCCTACCGGTTCCGGAAAAACAACTACGCTGCATGCGGCCTTGCATCACATTAACCGGCCGGATAGAAAAATATGGACGGCAGAAGATCCTGTGGAAATCACTCAATACGGCTTGCGCCAAGTGCAGGTGCAACCAAAGATCGGCTTTGATTTTGCCGCGGCCATGCGCTCCTTTTTGCGCGCTGATCCTGACATTATCATGGTCGGTGAAATGCGCGATTTTGAAACCGCAAAAACAGGTATTGAAGCCTCCCTTACCGGACATTTGGTTTTCAGCACTTTGCATACCAACAGCGCCCCGGAAACTATTGTTCGTTTACTGGACATGGGAATTGATCCACTCAATTTTGCCGATGCGTTATTGGGGATCCTGGCCCAACGGCTTGTGCGTACTCTCTGCAAAAAGTGTAAGGAGCAATATCACCCGTCAAAAGAAGAATACGACGAAATCGTCGAGAGCTATGGTACAGAAGAGTTTGCAAAATTAAATTTTTTTTACAATAATGATTTTAAACTTTACCGGCCTACGGGTTGTGAAGCATGCGATAAAACCGGATATAAAGGCAGAACGGGTATTCATGAACTCCTGATTGGCACTGATGGCATAAAAAGAATGATACAAAAACACGAAACCGTGGAAGCAATGCGGAATAAAGCCATGAGCGAAGGAATGACGACACTTTTACAAGATGGTATTTTGAAGACCTTTCAAGGCCTTACCGATTTTAAGCAGGTACGCCGTGTTTGCATTAAATAACTCGTTTTTGCAGTATTTCAGGGATTTCCGTGAGGTTCAACACTATTTTTTTGTTTCCAATATCACCGTTCAATTCATATAGCTTTTTTTCCTAACTTTTGAAATCTCTCTCATTTTTATTAATTTTCTTAAAGATCATTTTTTTTAATATCCCTTTCACATTTCGTTCAACGGCTT
>DLME01000269.1:1203-3007 GCA_002479215.1 Syntrophaceae bacterium UBA7544 | reverse complement strand
TTCTTCCTGTAATGTTGTTTTTCTAATTTTCCCAATTAATGCAAGATTACAAATGGAAATAACCAAAATGAATGAACTCTAAATTAATTTGTGGTATATTGTTAAGGACTTTAAGGAGTCCATAAATGGAAAATAAAGCAGAATATCAAATCTCGTCATCTATGAATGAAGGAATTCTTGGAATTGTATTGACCGGGGAACTTACAAATGATTCCATTGAAAAAATAAAGAACGAAGTATTTGATATCGAAAAGTCAATGAATACAAAAAATGTGTTAATAGATATCCGAAAGCTCAAGGGACGTATCGGATTTACAGAAGCATATTCTTTTGTCAGAAATTTCCCTGCAGGAAAGAGAGGTCGAAATCATGAAAATGTTTACTTTTGTTTATGCCGATTACTTCGATGCACGCATCACAAATGAATTTAAGCAAGCTGATTATAAGCAGTATACGAAAGTGCATGGAACAACAGGTGAAGGCGAAGAAACTGGGGCAAAGCTGGGCATCACTCACGCACCCTTCAAAAACAATATACTTTATATAGCTGTGCCAGATGAGGAGATTCCTAACCTTCTTGAGATTGTGCGGAAACTGAAAAGAGAGTTTCCTGATGAAGGTTTCCGGGCGTTTACTTATCAGCTGGAAGAATATATTTAGTAGAAGAATAAGGAGTGTATTTTAGCCTGACGATATAGCTACGACGCTAACTTTCAATTGGTAATCATCAATTTTGACAACCGTCAAATGCTGTGGATTAGTAGGTGGAGTCAATAGTCTGCACATTTCATTTTTTCTTTGATCACTTTTGCGCATTACCAAAAGAAAGCTGCTATAAAAACGCATCTGCCACAAATCTCGCTCTCAATAAATAATGAATAAGCTCTCGGTAGAATCAGAGGCGCTGAGTTGTCACTGATTAGCTTTGTCCTATGATATTTTGTCGCCGATTGCGTTAACCTAAAAACGTTTGTCGCCGAATTCGTTTATCTGTGTCACCGAATACATTTATTCTTTCGAACCTTGACCGGATAAGTCCTTGGGTACACTGTTTAAGGAAGTGATTCAGGACCTATTGGAAAAATACCGCCCGCAGATTTCCGGGAAGAAGCATTAAACTATCCCGCCGCAGAATCTATCTTACCAAAAATGGGCAAAAAGAATGCTTACCTTTCACCCCCGGACGCCCCCTTTTTTAAGAGATAGGGTCGCCCCGTTCGTGATGTATCCCTTACTCACGCGCATTGAGTAGGCTGAAAATTTTTTAGAAAAATAAATATATTCCCATGCTGGGTGTTGCTTATGGTAGAAGAATAGCCAGTACTGATAACTTCCTGTAAGTGAGCGTTTAGGATTTTTTACGGACATACTTTCTTTCAAATGGTAATCTTTAGTACCTGTTATTCACAAATTTTTGATTTCGATTAACATGCAGGACTTTTAATTCTAATAATTAAAAGCAGGGCTGGAATACAACACATTCAGGGCGCACAGCTCATGGAATAACAGTCCTTCAGCACCAGGGGCGTACCTGAATTGAGAAATGAAAAATGGCTGAATTCTAACTTAACATGTGGTACAAGTATTTGGGGCAGGTCAACCTCAACCTACATATCAATCGGCTCAGAACGTAACAAGCGGCTCAGAACGTAACAAGTGAGTCCGAATGAGTAAAGATCAGCAGCTAAAGGAGGCAATATTTTATGAAAATTACAAAGACTTTATTTTTCCTAAGTTTAGCATTAACATCAGTATTATCTAGTTTTAATGTCTACGCCGCTGACCAATCAATTTGTAATCCTGG
>DLME01000269.1:0-1001 GCA_002479215.1 Syntrophaceae bacterium UBA7544 | reverse complement strand
TTTATGACAACGGATCACTAAAAGCTTGCCAACTCAGAAATGATTACGATGCGAATAATATCCGATGTAAAAATGATGGTCTTATCAGTTTTTATGACAACGGCAACTTAGAATCTTGTGTGCTCTATGAGTCAGTTACCATAGGGGAGGATAACTGCGAGGGAGATGGTCTAATTTCTTTTTTCACCGATGGCAAATTGAAGTCATGCGCGAAATAAGACAACTGGAAAAGAGGATTGAGGGGAATGTCCTCCACTTCGTTCAGGATAAACTCCGGGTGGAGCAGAAGAAGCGGGAGGCAGGTCATGGAAAATCTTTCATTACATATAAGGAATATTGCCCCTGGTAGTAAAAATGTTGGGACAGTAGTGACAACAAATAAAGAAAAGGAGAAGAGAATATGGCAGCAAATGGTTGTTTTAAGGCGCTGATTGTAGGCGGTTTGATCGGTGCAGCATTGGGTATCCTTTATGCTCCCAAAAGCGGCAAAGAAACAAGAGAGGAAATACGCAATTTTGTAGACGAATTATCAGCAAAAGCAAAGAAAAGGAGAGACTAAAGAGAGCCTTAGAGGCTGGTGTAAAAGCCTTTAAACAAGAGAAAACCGATGCTCCTCAAGCATATGCTATTTGGAACTGATGTGTTACTGAGTAGAACGCCATATTCAGATTGCACAATATATAATACGAGCTTGTTTTCCTTTGATGATCGAACCAATTGAGAAGGAAAAGCTGAAGCAGGAAATAATAGATCGATTCGTGCAGGATGAAATATAACCAACGATTGCAGTCAATCGCCGGGGAACCCGGTTCTTGCTGACCCGTTGGCGTTACTCTCTTTCGATCCGTAATCTTCAATTCTGACAATTGCCCACCACTGAACAGTTGTAGGTGTAGTCAGTAAGTACTTCTTCCTGTACTAAAGCAGTTGGCAATTTTGGCACACTTGCTCCCTTTCAAACGGTCTTCGTTATTGAATTGAACTGTTTATTCCCTAATTCT
>DLME01000087.1 GCA_002479215.1 Syntrophaceae bacterium UBA7544 | reverse complement strand
TTAAAGAGTTCAATGACCGAATCCACATATGCTTCAGCCTGCATGTGGGGTTCCAAAAGCCGGAGAAAAACGAAATCATGAGTGTCTGGTTGTGTGCCTTGAGTAATTCCATAAGTAATCGAAGTATTAGGAACGATGACTTCGCTGCTATGCTCTTTCCTGATAATTGTGGGGCGGTACCGTGTGAAGTCGAAAAAATCCCCGGGGCGCGCCAATTCTCCCAGCTCTTTGGCACCAAGGTAATCCTCCAAACAGGACAGTACCAGACTGCCCACACCGCTGACATCAGTCCAGGGCCTGATGATAGCCAAAGCATGCGGTTGGTTCAGTTCGGGATTGGGATCTTTGAGGTCGAAAGCACTTAATCTCATGAGTACATCTTACCAGTCAATGTTCGTTTATGCAAAAACTGGGAATTTCAGGCATTCTTTCCTTAACCGACTGGGTTTTATACTCTTGGTGACCAATTACGCACAAAATGATGGTGCCACCAACAGTTCCACATCTGATAACTAAAGAGTTACATGTGGTCAAACATTATTAGCGATCTTTTGCTCATCGACCCATTTTTCTAATCGTTACAACAGACATTTTTACCTCCATATTCTAAAATATACCTAATCTTTGAACCACCTATTATATTTTGAAAAAGACCACTGGTGGTCATTGAATCATGATTTCCTATTTTGAATCCAAACCATTTTATGTTAGCCATAGATATTGATTACTAGTGGTTTTTTAGAAACGAAATATCATTATGATATTTCAAAACGAAAATTCTTCCATTGTACAAGAAGGTTGTCACGCCACAGGTATCTTGTTCGATATTCCAGAAATGGGAATCATCAAGTCCCAACAAAGCACATTCCAGAAGTTTGGTTATCACGCGATGAGTGACGATGACCACAATGCCTTGTTTACAATCAGCTATTATTTTGTTCAGAGCATTCAGACTTCTTTGTCTCGCTTCTTGAAGGGATTCTCCATCAGGTATTTTAGCGAGGTCGGGCCTTTCTCTCCACAATTCATAAATTTCCTTATATTGTGTTTTCACATTCTCGATTGATTGACCCTCCCATTTCCCAAAATCAAGATCGGTTAAACCCTCTACAGGGAGGGCAGACAACTCATGTAGCCGAGCTAATGGCTCAGCAGTTTCAATCGCCCGTTTCAATGGGCTGCAAAAAACGGAGTTTATTTTCTTTTGCCTAAGATATTCGGCCAGTTTTTCAGCCTGTTTTAAACCATCTTCACTTAACCCTATGGAAATGCGGCCTCGAAATATATCTGCAGTGTTCCAAGCTGTTTCACCATGGCGAATAAGCAATATTTCTAACATCTCTATAATGACCACCCTGTTTCGTTGTCGTCGGACACGTAAAGTTTCACCACAATCGGAACATCATAAGGCTATAATAACACTTTGTATTTTCATATTATAGAAACTTCAAATTCCTAATAACATTTATTCCGGCACTAGCTTAAAATTATTTATTTATAAAGTGGATTTAGTGGTCTGTATTAAAATGGACTGATGCTAAATAAAACAAATCAGTTGTATCTGGATGGTTATATTTAGCGACCGTTATTATCTGGCTTTCAGCAGTTGCTTCTATTTTTTTCTTTCTTTCTTCACTTAACTTAACTCAAATAATTAATCATGCTTGAGGGTGGAGCCGGATTTGCACCAACGAATTGGATATCCAATGCCTTCCACATTAGATTGAGCTGGCCAATTGCATTCTTTTCACCGTATTTAATTGTATGGGATTTTATTTGCTCCGCAACATGAAACAGGTCTGTTGGCTTTTTTATCGTTGTCTGTGCGACCTTTTCTCGAAGAGCTGTTGAACATGCATGGGCAGCGGGATTCTTATCTTTGAAAACCTCAAGAATGCGATTACGTTGCGGTTCCGGGTACAAGAAATATTCCAAGCCGACCAGGATGTCTTGTTGCGCATAGAAATTTCGTATGACGTGATTTGGTACTCGAGCACGATCAAGGCGCAGCTTTTTCTGATTCACCTGAACATCGAAATATTCCGACAAATCAAAGCCGATCAATTGAAGCATTCTAGGGAAGACAATATGATGGTCGATGACCGATGCAAAATGGACGCGAAGTTTTCCTAGACTTTCTAGCAGATTAGGCTTTAGTGCGCTCGCAATATTTAAGTTGACCTTTATTTGCGGGAATCCCTCGCATTTTATTATGAGATGAAGGACTTCGTGGAAGAATACAGCTTCCTGGATTTTTTCTGGGTAAGATCGGTTCAAGTAGACCATGAAGCTTGACTGGGTTTCTTTGTTAGCGCCTAGATAAGTCCCAAAATAAGCCGTAGTCGGTATGGCAGCAAGCTGTTGGATATCACAGACTTGCACCGGCTTTTCCGACAAATTCGCTAATAGGGCTAATACTAACTCTGAGCTGTTGGTATTAGGAGCAAACAATTTTGGCATGATCTACTCTGAAACTCCTTTCTCCAATCGATTGAAATTCATAGTAGGAAGCGGCAAAACACACCGGATACACATGCTTACTCGCCCTTCAGCCGGTAACCAACGCCCGATTCGGTAGTAATATACTTTGGGTGACTAGGGTCAAGTTCAATCTTGCGACGTAAGTTGCTGACATTAACATGCAGCAGGTGGAGTTCCTGATCGAGACCGTATCCCCAAACTTCGTTAAATAACTGGCGGTGAGTAATTACTTTATCGGAGTGTGTCACAAGCGTTTTCAGAATTGCATATTCATGTGGAGTTAGTTGTACTTCTTTGTCACCCAATGTTACTAACCGTTTGTCCACATCTACAATCAAATTCCCAATCGTGAATATCGTTTCGCTGGCTTGTTGGTCGGCTCGACGAAGTGCCACGCGCAATCGCGCGAGTAATTCGCCAATACTAAATGGTTTGGTTAGGTAGTCATCAGCCCCGGCGTCCAAAGCCATGATTTTATCGTTTTCAGAACCTCTGACAGAAAGGATAATGATGGGTGTTTGTGTCCATTCGCGGATAAGCCGCGTGACTTCGACTCCATCTATATCCGGCAAGCCCAAGTCGAGGATTATAACATCCGGCTTCTCGTCTCTGGCCGCAATAAGTCCCTCTTTACCTGAAGCAGCTTCAGAGATTTCATACAATTGTCCACTTAAGGCAACCCGTAAGAAGTGACGGACAGGTTCCTCATCATCAATGATAAGTACGCGTTCACCGCTCATTTTTCAGATCCTGTTTTATGTTCCTTCACCGGCAGCACTAATCTTATAATGGTACCGCCGTTGGGATTGTT
>DLME01000208.1:13216-16583 GCA_002479215.1 Syntrophaceae bacterium UBA7544 | reverse complement strand
TTTATCGATGAAATTGATGCCGTCGGCCGCCATCGCGGCGCAGGTCTGGGGGGAGGGCATGATGAAAGAGAGCAGACCCTTAATCAGCTGCTTGTGGAAATGGACGGCTTTGAATCCAATGAAGGCGTGATACTTATTTCCGCTACCAACCGTCCCGACGTTCTTGATCCGGCATTGTTGCGCCCGGGCAGGTTTGACAGGCAGGTTGTCGTGCCGCTTCCGGATATAAAAGGCAGAGAAAAAATATTTGAAGTTCATGCCCGCAAAGCACCGATTGCGGAAGATGTTGATTTTGCGGTTTTGGCTCGTGGAACTCCGGGAACTTCCGGAGCCGATATTGAAAACCTTATTAACGAAGCAGTGCTCAATGCCGCCCGGGATAATAAAGAAAAAGTCAATATGAGCGATTTCGAGTTCGCTAAGGATAAAATTTTAATGGGAACGGAAAGAAAAAGCATGGTGATTAGCGATGAAGAGAAGCGCAACACCTCTTATCATGAATCAGGCCATACCTTGGTAGCGCGTTTGATACCGGGAACCGATCCGATCCATAAAGTTACGATCATTCCCCGGGGCAGAGCATTGGGTTTGACACAGCAGTTACCGATTGACGAAAAGCATACCTATCCCCGTGAATATTTAGATAATAACATTGCGATTTTATTGGGCGGCCGAGCTGCTGAAGAAATAATTTTGCATGATTTTACCACGGGCGCGGGCAATGATATTGAACGGGCGACCAATCTAGCCAGGAAAATGGTCTGTGAATGGGGTATGAGCGATAAAATGGGGCCGCTAAGTTACGGGAAAAAAGAAGAGCAAATCTTTTTGGGGCGCGAATTTGCCACACACAAGGATTACAGCGAAGAAACGGCAAAGAATATTGATGCGGAAGTTGTATCTATTGTCACACGAAACTATGAAAAAGCAAAAAAGCTTCTCACCGACCATATTGAAATACTGCACAAGATAGCCATGGAACTACTGGAAAAAGAAGTTTTAAACACAGCGGAAATAGATGCTTTGATTGGCAGCGCTCTGCCTGATGCACAACCGGCCGATTCGAAAATATTGTCTTAATCATATCTTTTATAACTTGTCTGAAACAAATATTTACGTTTAATTTGATAACGGTATTATCTTGTGAAAATAATTAAAATAAAAAACTTGGAAGAAGCTGTAGCGATATTCAAAAAAATCGGTGTTGATCCCTATGGCATTAACGCCATGGCGTCAAAAACAATAAACGTCAATATTTTAATTGAAAATCAGCCGTGTAAAATAGCCAATATCATAAAACAAGAGATGTTATCAATTGGCGGAGACGCTGCCGTCGTCCGGGGAAGCGTATCTTGCAGTGTTCCTGTAAGCGATATTTTAATCATGGGCACGATAAAGCAAAATTCGGCCCTGGCGAAAAAAATCGAAAAACAGCCTTTTGGTTTAAGTTTAATCGCTCGCGACATGTCCGAAATATTGGTAAATATCAGCAGAAACGAATATATCTGGAAAACATCCCGGCGCAAACTTACTTTAGGCAATAAAACTCTGATTATGGGCATCTTAAATGTTACGCCCGATTCATTTTCTGATGGCGGGCTTTTTTACTCTCAGCAAAAAGCAGTTGAATATGGATTGCAAATGGTGGCCCAAGGCGCGGATATCATTGATATCGGGGGAGAATCGACACGTCCCGGAGCTGTGTCTGTTGAGGCCGCAGTTGAATTAAAGAGAGTCCTTCCTGTAATTGAGAGCTTGGTCAAACAGGTAAAAGTTCCCATATCCATTGATACAAAAAAAGCGCAAGTCGCCAGGAAGGCTATTGCCGCAGGCGCAGAAATAGTCAATGATATAAGCGCACTCAATGGCGATAAAAAAATGGCCAAAACCATCAAAGAAACAGGAGCCGCTGTGGTTCTTATGCATATGCGGGGAACGCCGCAAAATATGCAAAAAGGCAATTTGGTATACGCTGATATAATGGGGGAAATTATAGCTTATCTGAAAAAAAGCAGTGAAAAGACCGTAAAGGCAGGTATAGAAAAAGATTGTCTGGTTATCGATCCGGGAATTGGTTTTGGGAAAACACGGGAAGACAATTATAAAATTATTAAAAACCTTTACGAATTGAAGGGGTTGGGGATGCCGGTAATGGTCGGGACCTCCCGAAAATCTTTTATCGGCAAAGTAACCGGCGGAGAACCTGGCGAAAGAATTGAGGGAACGGCGGCGACTGTTGCCGCGTCAATAATGAATGGATGCCATATTGTCCGGGTGCATGATGTTGCCGCAATGAAAAAAGTTGTTGCAATTACTGATGCGATTGTTCACGCGTAAAAGGAATATGATGGTTTATGGAATTGGCATAGATTTGGTGGAAAACGGCCGTATCGAAAAGATCATCGGAAAATGGGGTCAAAAATTTTTGCAAAGAATCTTTTCCGATAGAGAAGTTGAATATTGTAACAAACATATTCAAGCTTCAGTACATTATGCGGCAAGATTTGCGGCCAAAGAATCTTTTTTAAAAGCTTTAGGCATTGGACTGGGTAGGGGCGCAAAGTTAAGAGAAATAGAAGTTGTCCATGACGAAAAAGGGAAGCCTGATCTTGTCTTATGGGGCGGGGCAAAAGCTCAAACGGAAAAAGAGAAAATTACAAAGATTCACTTGAGTTTGACACATACAAAAAAATACGCTACTGCTTTCATTGTATTGGAAAAAAAATAAGTGCCGGATTACTGTCATCTTAAATGAACAGGGAAAAAGCAACAATTGAAATAATATCTCAGAGTGCAAAACAAACAATGGAAATAGCACGTCTTCTTAGCGGCCAGTTAAGGGAAGGCGATATTCTGGCGCTATCCGGTGAGCTTGGTTCGGGGAAAACCTGTTTTGCCGGCGGTATAGCCCGCGGTCTGGGAGTAAGCGAAAGCTATCAAATTACCAGCCCGACTTTTACTTTGATTAATGAATATCCGGCCAGGTGCGATCTTTACCATTTCGATGTTTACCGGCTGAATGGATATTCCGAGTTCGAAGATTTAGGTTATGAAGAATATTTTTCCAGAGGCGGTGTTGTTGTTATCGAATGGGCGGAAAAAATAGCTCCAGTTCTTCCGGTTGATACTTTTTTCGTAAGCTTTGAATATATTGATGAAAATATCCGTAATATTAAGATCAAAGGACTGAAAAGCAGATTGAAAGAATTGGCAATAGATCTGGAAACGGAGGTTAGTCGAAGATGGCTTTAATTGTTCAGAAATTCGGCGGAACATCGGTCGCAGATATCGATAAAATAAGAAATGTGGCCCAAAAAGTGATTAATGGAAAAAAAGCGGGCAATGAAATAGTTGTGGTTTTATCGGC
>DLME01000208.1:0-13156 GCA_002479215.1 Syntrophaceae bacterium UBA7544 | reverse complement strand
GGTTTTATCGGCGATGGCCGGGGAAACCGACAGGCTCATCGCCCTGGCCCATAAGGCTTCTGACTCGCCTGATGAAAGAGAGTATGACTCCTTAATATCCACAGGTGAGCAAGTTACAGTAACCCTGCTTTCCATTGTTTTGAATTCCATGGGCTACAGCGCAAGATCATTTTTGGGATTTCAAGTTAAAATAATAACCGATAAGGCCTATAAAAAAGCGCGAATCGTGTCGATTAACACGGAAGAAATCAAGAATGAACTTAAGCGAGGAAGTATTGTTGTTGTTGCCGGTTTTCAGGGTGTGGACAAGGACAATAATATTACAACTCTCGGGCGCGGCGGTTCCGACACGAGCGCGGTAGCTCTTGCCGCCGCTCTAAATGCGGATCGATGCGACATTTATACGGATGTGGACGGCGTCTATACAACGGATCCCAATATCTGCAATAAAGCGCGGAGACTGGATAAAATATCGTATGATGAAATGTTGGAAATGGCCATAACAGGCGCCAAGGTTTTGCAGCCCCGTTCTGTGGAGATGGCTAAAAAATATGATGTTCCTGTATATGTAAAATCAACGTTTTCAGATGAAGGAGGAACGCTTGTGACTAAGGAGGATAAGGATATGGAAAGAGAAATAGTTTCAGGTATAACTTATGATCGTGATCAAGCTAAAATTACGGTGGTTCATGTTCCGGATAAACCGGGAATAGCAGCCGCTTTATTTACGCCTTTGTCGGATAAAAATATCATCGTCGATATGATTATTCAAAACGCCAGCCTGGAAGGATTTACCGATCTTACTTTTACGGTATCCAAGAAAGATTTGAAGGATGCGCAAAAAATAGTCGAGAATACGGCTAAATCGGTAGGGGCGAAAAAAGTCGAAGTTGATGATCAAGTAGCCAAGGTATCCATAATCGGTGTAGGAATGGCCAGCCATTCCGGTGTTGCGGCGAAAATGTTTACCACACTAGCCAATGAAAGCGTCAATATTATGATGATCAGCACGTCGGAAATTAAAATTTCCTGTGTTATCCAAAGAAAGCATACGGAGCTTGCCGTAATGGTTCTTCATGATGCTTTCGGACTGGAAAAGAAAAAATAATTCAATGACTGTTTCCGCAAGTCAAATTAAGGGGCTAATCGCTATATGCATAACGTTGGCGATTATTCCTCTTTTTAGTTTTTTTTACCGTTTGTTCATCAGCTATAAAGCCCCTCTTTTTACCGATCAATTTAATGGTTCACTCGTGATAGAAGTTGTTGACAAGAATCAGATAAGTGAAATTTATTTCGTTAGTCCTGAAACTTCCGCCCACCAACTGTTGGAAAAAGCCGGTATCGGTGAATTTTCGGCTAAAGACTTTCGGCTCGATGATGGGATGAAAATAACGATTGATTCCGATTCAAGGGGAGATGATATTATTGTGGCGAAGATAGAAGCTGACAAAAGGCTTGCCCTGGGAATGCCGCTTGATATTAATAAAGTTAATGAAGACGCCTTGCTTTTGATAAGCGGCATTGGCGAAGTAACGGCAAAAAAAATATTGGATTTGCGCAGTAAATTAGGCCGATTTCGAAATATTGAACAATTAATGGAAATTAAAGGAATTAAAGAAAAAAAGTTAGCTAAGTTCAGAAAATATTTATATGTCGAAAAACAGAAAAAATCACAGGCATGAATCCCAAAGCAAGTTTTGGAAGTATTTATCTTGCCCCGCTAAGCTTCGCACATTGGAGTTTCACGAATAAATATACTATTTGCTGAAGTCTTTATAATAACTCAGCACGCGCCTTACGTAATTTTGTGTTTCCCGGTAAGGGGGCACGTTATTATTATATTTGGCGACAGCTCTCTCGCCGGCATTGTAAGCGGCAAGAGTAAGCTTTAAATTACCCCTATAAGTATTAAGAAGGTACCGTAAATAACGAGTACCACCTTCGATATTTTTTTCGGGGTGAAAAGCATCTTCAACCTGAAGAGCGTATGCCGTTGCGGGCATTAGCTGCATTAAACCCTGCGCTCCTACCGGTGAAATGGCTTCATGATTAAAGTTGGATTCCGCTTTGATTATTGCCTTGATTAAGGCACGGTCAATTCTAAATTTTTTGGCAGCGTTCGAAATTATGTAATCGAATTTTTTTACATCGATATCCGACTGAAAAAGAATCCGTTTTTCTCTAAGAATCAAAATATATTTGGCGTTAGGAATTGAAGGCACGTTAGTTAAATGCAGAACACCTTCATTATCAACGTACTTGTAAATATCGGCATATACAGTTTCTGTAGGTGTAATAGCTAAAAAAGCTAAAACCGCAATAACAGTGCGCAAAGATAAACTTCCGCCGTGTTTGATAAAGTATATGATTGAATCATTTTGCACACGCATGTTTATATTATACTTTATCGACAATTTTACTTCAAGCCTTTTTTTAAGAAAATAATTGTAAGCTGAAATGCGTCGGCACCGGTTTTATATGGTAGTCCCGCCGTCTACGGCAATAACCTGTCCCGTCACATAACTGGATGCGTCGGAAGCCAGAAAAAGGATGGCCCCGACCATTTCCTCGGGTTCTGCCGGTCGCGCCAAAGGAGTTCTGCTCATAGCGATATTAAGAATGTCAGGGTTCCCCCAAAGTGCCTCGCTGAATTTGGTTTTGGTTAAGCCCGGGGCGACGGTGTTAACCCGGATATTATATTGACCCCATTGTTGGGCCATTACCTTTGTGGCCATGATCACACCCGCTTTACTTATGGAGTAAACGGCCAATATATCGGGAGAAATTCCGGCGATAGAAGCAATGTTTATAATTTTGCCTCCGCCTTTTTCCTTCATTATTCTGGCCACTGCCTGACTCAAGAAAAACAAGCCCTTGAGGTTCAGGTTCATAATTGAATCCCAGGCACGATCGTCTACGTCCATAGCCGAAGCCATGGAGGGATTTGTGGCGGCATTATTTACCAGGATGTCGATTTTCCCGAACTCATCCAAGACTTTTTTAACCAGAGAGTTTATTTCTTCTATCCTGCCGACATGGGCGGCTATAGGCACGCATTTCCTTCCCAATTTTTTTATTTCTGCCGCTACTTTTTCCAAATCGGGAAGTTTGCGGCTGGCTATGGCCAGGTCGGCGCCGGCCTTGGCTAAACCTATTGCCGCCGCCTGACCGATTCCTCTGCTGGCTCCGGTGAGCAGAACAACTTTATTCTTTAAAGACAACTCCATTGTTTGTTACCTCCTGTAAGTAGTCAAATTTTGCAGGTTCATAAGTTGGTATATATTTTTAGTAATAACGACTTGCTTTGGACCGCGATATGTATAAGAAAAATAAAAATACCTGTCAAGGGAAGAAAGGCGCAAGCAGGCGGGAGGCTTTATCAAATTAACTTTATATCGCTGCCACCGCAGGCGATATAAAACAATTCCCTTTCTTTTTTTCGCATTTTGCTTGTTTCTTTTTTAGTCGTATTTTCATGATCATAACCCAACAAATGTAAGAGGCCGTGAATAATGAGAAAATCGATTTCTTGATCGACTGTGAGATTGCCGTAAACGGCGTCTTTTTGGGCTGCCTCGACGGAAATAATAATGTCACCTAAAACTTGGGGATTAATGTTTCCGTATTCATCTTCTCGCAAAGAAAAAGAAAGAACGTTGGTTGCCCTGTCTTTACCCAGATATTGTTTGTTTAATTGTTTTATTTTTGCATCGTCGACAAAATTAATGCTGATTTCTTTGTCCGCACATTCAAGAATCTTCAGGATTTTTAAGATCGCAGAGCGAATCTTGCGCCTATTTATCTTGATTTTTTTCTGATTGTTTTGGATCTGTAAGCTCATTGATTCCTTTTTTGCCGTTTGCTTCTTTATTTGGATATTCGGGGTAATCGACGCGATGGTGGAAAATTCCGGTAAGAATTTGAGTGAATGTTTCCGCTATTGTGTTGAGATCTTTTAAAGTCAACTCGCATTCGTCAAGCTGTCCATCCGTATAGAGACGTTCGATTCTTTCGCGCACCAGTGAATGGATTCTTGCCGGTGTCGGATCGTGAAGAGTGCGTGATGAAGCTTCGATAACATCCCCCAGCATGACGAGACCTGATTCTTTTGTTTGCGGCTTCGGGCCGGGATAACGGAAATCGCTTTCCGACAAAGAACGTATTGCTATATCCTTATCCTTTTTGGCTTTGTCGTAAAAGTAACTGACTAAGCTTGTGCCGTGGTGTTCGCGAATAATGTTTCTAATTTGCTGTCCCAATTTGACACTGGACGCTAATTCACATCCGTCTTTTACGTGAGAAATTATAACCAGACTGCTCATTTTCGGTGATAGTTTGTCGTGTCTGTTTTCATTATTCGGTTGATTTTCAATAAAGTATTGCGGTTTCGTGAGTTTACCGATATCATGATAATAAGCGCTGACTTTAGCCAGCAGAGAATTTGCGCCTATAGCTTCGCCGGCCGCTTCCACCAGCGAGGCCACGATGATACTGTGATGATAAGTCCCGGGAGCTTCGATGATCATTCTTTGAAAAAGAGGTTGATTAAGATTGGCCAGTTCCAGCAGCCTGATATCTGTTATAAAACCGAACAAGCTTTCAAAAACGGGGGTGATTCCCGCTACCAGTATTGCGGTGAGAATCCCTCCAGCGAATCCCATAGTGAGGCGCAACAATAAATCATTCAATAAATTTCCGGTCAGAAAATTTATGCAAACGACAGCGGCCATATTTATAATTCCCAAAAATACACCGATCCTTATGAAAGCCGAGCGTTGCTGGCTACGGACAATATGATAAGACGCGGCAACCGATCCTAAAAAGCAGAAAAGAGGGAAAGTAATTTTTTCATCAAAAAGAAAAGCAATCAAAAAAGAAATGAAGACACTGAGAATCATGGCTACGTTTCTGTTAATCAAAACGGCTATAATCATTGCTCCCCAGGCGAAGGGTATGGCAAAATAACAGGCATCGGTTGATATGGATGGGAAGGCCTTATTGATGGCAAGCGAAATGAATATTCCTGTCTTGATAAATAATATTTGTGCTAGGACAATAAGTCCGAAAACAAACAAATCGACATTAGAGCGGGTTGAAGGTTTAAGCCAGTTTCTGGTGCGCCAAAAGTACAAAACTAAAGAAAGAAAGAGAGCCGTAAAGAAAATTCCCGCCAGTACCGCAAAACTGGAAAATTTATTGTCTCCCGTGGATTTAAAAAAAGCTTCTAACTTGATTAGCTCGGGGTAGCCGATTTTTTCTCCTTCCCGCACGATCATTTCATTTTTTTGCACCTGGAAAAGTACCGGCTTTACTTCTTCCATGGCGGCAAGCTTATTCTTTTCTGTCGTTTCTTTATTAAAAGTAAGATTCGGCTCAATTAATTTTTTGGCCAGTGAAACCATCACCTTTCTCGTGGAATAGTCATCACTGTTAAAAAGAGCATTCACTCTTTTGAGAAGCTCCGCATCTATTTCCTGAGTATTTAAAATTTTGGAAACATCTTTGATTTCTTGTTCGGTTTGAGTACTGATATTTCTTAGAATAATACCTTTTTCCTTTTCTTGTTTGCCGAAAATACTATTAGTTATGTATTTTTTTTCATAGAAAGGAGAAATTAAACGGGAAAGATTTTGCTGTAGTTCGGGAGAAAACTTGTGGTCCTTTAAAATATAAAATTCTTCCGGGCTTAAGGGAACGCCTAAATTAGCTTCCAGACTCTTTTTGCCTTTTTGCGATTTACTTATGTCAATAGTGTTTGCTTCCGGCGGTTTTTCCTTAAGGGCACTTTTGTAATCTTCAGCGGCGGATGAAAGAGTTTTGATTAACTTTGCTCTGATATTACCGGCAACTTTACCGTCGTAGTCATAAACAGGGATGACATTTCCCGCGGCATCATTTTTCTTGTCTTCGGTTGATTTTTGATCTTCGACAAGGAAGTCGCGGTCTGCTTTAATATCCTTGGCTGTGATCATTCCCTGTTTGAATTTCGGTGTCGAAAAATGAATTTCGGGTGCCAGGATCAAAGCTAAAATTAAGCAAAGAATAATACCGTTAGCCCATCTTTGGAAGGAGCTGTTTTTCAGAAAACCGAAAGTAATATTACACCTTTTCAGTAGTTTTTTGAAAATATTCGCCGCTTTGCTTGAAGCCGAGTCGATAAAGTTCATAAATTTATTTTTTTGAGTTAGCTTTTCTTTCTTTGTCCAAGAGAGCGTAGGCTTTGATGACATCCTGAACCAATGGGTGGCGGACAACGTCAATTTCCGAAAAATGAACAAAGCGGATACGGGCGATTTTTTTTAAGATATGTTCCGCTTCGATCAATCCGGAAACCCTTTCCTGGGGCAGGTCAACCTGCGTAACATCTCCGGTAATTACCGCTTGCGAGCCAAATCCGAGCCTTGTTAAAAACATTTTCATCTGCTCGGAGGTGGTATTTTGCGCCTCATCCAAAATGACAAAAGAATCGTTGAGAGTTCTGCCGCGCATAAAAGCGAGAGGCGCGACTTCGATCAATCCTTTGTTGATCAGCGCGCCTGCTCTTTCCAGGTCAATCATATCATAAAGTGCGTCATATAGGGGGCGCAGATAAGGATTCACTTTTTCGGCCAGGTCTCCCGGCAAAAATCCCAATCGCTCGCCTGCTTCCACTGCGGGGCGGGCTAGAATTATACGCTCGACTTTCTTTTCCAGTAAGGCAGATACGGCCATGGCCATCGCCAGGTATGTTTTACCCGTTCCGGCAGGCCCGATGGCAAAAACCATATCGAACTGTCTCATGTATTCTATATAAAGACTCTGCGCGATACTTTTGGGAGTAATTATCCTTTTTTTGGAAGAAATGAAAACTGTGTCGAGAAATATACGCGCTAATTCGAATGTTACGTCTTGGGAAAGAATGCGATGAGCGTAATCGATATCGGATGTGTGAATATGCCACCCTTTCTCCATTATCGAATAGAGCTGTTGCAAAAGAGCACTAATCTTGCGAACGTTGTCTTCTTTGCCGGCAATAGAAATACAATTTCCCCAGGCCTTTATCCGGACCGGTTCCAGATTCTCGATAAGTTTTAGATGCTTATCATGCTCACCGCAAAGATTTTTCAGCAAATGGTGATCGGCAAAAGAAATTTTCTCTAGGGAAGTGCTTTTAGTTGTTTGCTCCAAATAGCTGTCCACCTCTCATGTTATGGTTAGTCTTATTTTGCCCTAAAATTAAGCGAGAGCTTCTATCACTTCGCTTTATCCAAAGCAAGCCAATTTACTCCCGCAAAAACAGATAGGCAAAGACTTTGGCATTGCCCATCATGTTATCGATGCAGCAGTTTTCATCCGGCTGATGAGCTGTCTGGTTGTTTTTAGACCAAACAGCAACCGGAAAAGCCTTCTGACGAAAATAAGCGGCAAGGGTTCCGGCGCCAACTCCGCCGGCAAACGCTTTTATTCCGTAAACAGTGTCGATGGCTTCGGTGAGTGCCCGGACAATGGGAGCGGTAGGAGAGGTCGGTTTTGGTGATTGCAGGTATTGCACCGGAGATATTTCGATTTGCACTTTAAATTTCTTTTCGATTCCACGGACAATTTTTTTTATTGCCGCCATAACGTCCGGCAGTTGATAAGCGGGAAGCACGCGGCTATCCATATAAAAAACATCTTCACCGGGGATGGTGTTGATATTGGCGACGTTGGCTTCTTTTTTTGTCGGTTCAAAAGTGCTGGCTGGAGGATCAAAAAGTGGATCGGATTGGGGAAAAGATTTTTTTAATGAGCCTAGTTTTGTAACCAGATAGGATGCCGCGACAAAGGCGTTATTGCCCAGTTGCGGATTGCTTCCGTGGCATTGTTTCCCCGTTGTTTTAAAAGAAAGCCAGAGCATGCTTTTTTCGGCGACTTCTACTAATGAGCCTTCCCGGTTTCCGGAATCGGGAACAACAATCAAATCATCTTTTTTAAACGGCTGATCGGCGCGATCCAGCAAAAAGCCAGCGCCCATTTTGCTGGATGTTTCCTCGTCGGCAACGAAAGCCAGGCCGATGGACGTAGCCGATGTGATTCCTTCATCCAGAATCGCCTTGGCGGCAAAAATGGAAGCAACCATATCCTGCTGATTGTCTTCCACGCCGCGGCCGTAAATATAGCCGTCTTTAACATAAACTTTATATGGATCGCTCGTCCAAAGTTTTATTTCTCCGGGAGGTACTATATCCAGATGAGTTATAATCCAAACAAATCCGGTTTTGTTTTTACCTTCGATCGTAGTTATAAAATTCGGACGGATGCCGGAGGGGGCGCTTTTATCTTCCGCGTCATAGTGCCGGAAATTTTTAAAGCCCAATTCTCGCAGGCGTTTTTCTAATAGATTAGCCTTCAATAGTTCGCCATCGCCGCCGTTTTCCGGTCCCACGGCGGGAACGGCGCTGAGAGCTGTTTGCAGTTCGATCATTGCCTCGCGGTAGGAGTCGATTCTCTGAGATATCCGTTTAAATTTATCTGCATCGATCATAAAAATATTTTCATGGAAAAACTAATCTTCGGGAGTTATTAAAATAGGGTGTCGGGTCTCGGTTGAGGGTTCGTCGAACTGTTTGGTGTCGCCTAAAATCAGAACGATGTTTTTTGTTTTATCCAGATATTTCGCGGCGACTCTGTTCAGATCTTTAAGAGTAACGTTCTCTATTCTATTGCGGTAATTCACGAGAAAATCTGCCGGTAATTTTTCATATTCAATTTTCATTTGCTGTTCCGCAATCTTTTCGGCGCTGGTAAAAGAAAAAATAAAGCCGTTATTGATTGATGTTTTGGCCCAGGTGAGTTCTTTTCCGGTTAGAGTGTTGGATTTAATATTATCCAGCACGGAATTAATCAACGAAAGGGTTTTCAGCGTTGTGGATGTTTTCGTAAAGGCATAAGTGCCAAAAACCCCATACTTTGGTCTGGCTCGGTAAAAGCTCCCGGCGCTGTAGGCAAGGCCTTCATTATTGCGCACGGCGTTGAAAATTCGTGAGGCGAAACCGCCGCTGCCGGCAATAAAATCGAGAACAGTAAAGGCGTAAAAATCAGGATCGGTTTTACTTACGGCAAATTGGCCGCTGATGATTGTGGATTGAGGGATTTCTTTGTCGAGGTAATAAAGCCCTGCATTGGAATTTTGGGGCGGCAGAGCCGTCTGGATAGGTGTGCTTTCGGCCTTCCAATTTCCAAAGTAATGTCTTAATTTATATATCGCTTGTTCTTTGGTTATATCTCCGGTTACGGCAAACATAATATTATTGGGCTGGAAAAAACGGTGGTGAAATCTGATTAAATCTTCACGGTCGATATTTGCCAGCGATTTATGGGAAGGGAAGCGGCCGCGCGGGTCGCCGCTGTAGATAAGGCGATTGAATTCCCGGAAAGCAAGCCTTTGCGGCTCGTCTTTTAGTCTTCGTAAATCTTCCTTCTTTAATTCTTTGGCCAGTTCCAGCTTCTTTTGTTCAAAAGCGGGCGCAGTAAGTATTTGCGCCAGAAGATCAAGCCCCTGGTCCAGGTTTTTGTTTAAAACGGAAAAATCAACATCAGCCGATTCCATGGACATGTTAATCGCCGCGGAAGCAACCAGAAAATCGAATTGGCTGTCGACCTCCTCGCTATTTAACTCTGCCGTGCCTCCGGTTCTCATCACATAGGCAGTTAATTCGGCAACACCTTCTTTGTCTTCCGGGTCATAGATTGTTCCGGTTTTGATGACGGCGTTGATGTTAACAATGGGCAATTCGTGATCTTCCAGAATATAAAGGACAATGCCGTTTTCCAGAACCACGCGCTGGGTTTGCGGCAAATTAAATTTCAGCGGCGGGTAATTAATTTTGTCCGGATTGGGGAAATGGCTATCGGCCGCTAAGGCTGCGGACGCAGTGCCTCCTGCCAAGAGGAACAAAATGAGCAGTAAGAAGGTTAATTTTCTCGATAGATTAATGATTTTTCCGGTCATAAAAGCCAACCTTTAGTCCTTTTTTCTGTCTAATACGGCGATTGTGCGGTTTTCTTTATTCAGATAAAGTTTTGCCGCCCTTTGAATATCGGCAGCCGAAACCTTATCAATGATGTTTAGATAATTGGAAAAATATCTGTAATCGCCCAGCAATACTTCATAATAGGATAGAACAGAGGCGATTTTGGAGTTAGAGTCGAGGTTGGTAATGTAATCCATCTTCATCTGATTTTTGGCTTTGGCTAATTCGGAATCCGAAATCGCTTGAGTTTTAATTTTTTCTATTTCGCGAAGAATAACATCTTCGAGTTCCGTATTTGTATGAGGGAAGCGGGGTTTAGCAAATATTGTAAAAAGGTTGGGATACCTTGTTGCCGGTGTGCCGTTGGAAGCGCTCACGCTTTCGGCGATACCCATTTCCGTTACCAGTAAATTATATAATCTGCTTGTTCTGCCTGTGGTCAGGATTGTTTCCAGAACGTCGAAAACGTAGTCATCGTAGGCAGGAGCTGTGGGTTTGTGATAGCCGATAATCATCATCGGATTGGCATCGAAGAGCACTTCCACTTTTCTTTCTTCGGTTTGCGGAGGCTCCGCTGGGATCACATTTTTCTTTTTACTGTTCGCGGGAATCCGGCCGAAATATTTTTCAATCAATTTTAATGTTTCTTGAGGGTTAATATCGCCGACCACAGCGATCACAATGCTTTCCGGCGCTCTATATTGAGCAAAGATTTTCTTTACCGCGTCCGGGCTTAAATTCATTATATCCTGAGTCCAGCCCAGTACCGGCCTTCCGTAGGGATGTATTTTATAAGCGGCGCTTAAAAATTGTTCGTATAATTTACCGTCGGGATCGGCTTCGACGCGCTGCCTTCTTTCTTCCATCACCACATCGCGCTCCGTGTAAAACTCGCGAAAGACCGGATTGATGAGGCGATCAGCTTCAATTCTTGCCCAGAGCTCGATTTTGTTGGCGGGGAGGCTCACCTGATACGTAGTCACATCCTGGCCGGTGGAGGCGTTCATATCCAATCCGCCGTTTTGAGTGTAGAGGCGGTCAAGCTCACTGGGGATGAAATATTTTTTTTGTTGATCGTGTAGTTTTTTTAGCTTTGCGGATAGCTCTTGAATAATTTTTGGATCGGCCAGTTGGCCTTTTAGTTTTTCTTTATCCAGGGTTGTGCCTGTTTTTTCAATCGCATCCAGAATCTTTTTTTCGAGGGTGTAATTTTTGGCGCCGATGGTTGTGGTGCCTTTGAACATCATATGCTCTAAAAGATGAGCGGCGCCGCTTTCACCATCCGCTTCATCCGCGGCGCCGACACGATGCCGAATGTAGAGAGAAACAGTCGGACTTAAATGCCGCTCGAGCATTAAAACCGTTAAGCCGTTTTTCAGCTTTGCTTTAACAACATTTTTTTCCAGATCAAAAGCGAAAGCACTGGCGGCAAGGCAAAGAATAATGGCCGGTATAAAAAACAATTTGTTGCCGTAGGTATTATTTTGCTTCATCTTCATCAATTCCATCTTGTTGTTTGTTGGGGAAAAAGCGAAAGACAAAGTAGATGATCCCCACAATACAAACTAAAATTAAAAGGGAAGCGGAAAAAAAATACATCAAGAATTCATAAGGATTATTCAGAGAGAAAGAACCCCACAGCGTGTTGATGCCGATAGTTAAAAAAACCAACGAAAGCATCAAAATCAGTGAATTTTTAATCCAGATCAAAACCGTTGTCATTTAAACCGCCTCAGTCTGCTTTCCCCGTAGTGCCGCCTTCAGTTCCGTATATGCGGCAACACTAAATTCATCACTCCGGCAGGGAAGCAATGAATTGTTAAGATATAGCGGTTCGTGCCGAATGTCAAAGGGGGAAGCACTCACGGCTTCGGGCCACATTTTTGTGCCGGGGATGGGCGAATATTCGGCAAGCACTGGTTTAGCGCCGCATTTATGAACAAAATCAATACTTTCCCTCACTTCCGCGGCGCTCTGATTGGGCAGGCCGCAGAGAAGATAAATTCCTATATCGCCTGTTTTATAGCCTGCTTTTTTTAAATAACGCACGCCATTTAGCAATTCCTCATTTTTGACTTTTCCACCGGTTTGCCTCTGCCTCTGGAAGTCGGATGTTTCAAACCCAAAGCGAATAGTCTTAAACCCGGACTGAAAAAGCAATTCGCTCAACTCTTGATTGATTTCCCGCAAATGCAATCCGTTAGGACAGTGGAACTGACAGGATAGGTTTCGTTTTTGAAGTTCATTAAGCAGCGGAATAATCATTTTGTTAGGTTCAACAAGCAGGGCGTCGTCATAAAAGCTGAAATTCTTTATGCCGAATTTTTTTTGCCAGTGTTCGATTTCGTCCGCAACCTTTACCGGATCGCGCCGCCGAAATTTGTCATTGAGTATGTGTGAGGAACAATAACTACAACGGTAAGGACAGCCGCGTGAAGTGGTAATGGGCAGTTGGTCGATTTTGCGGATTAAGTAGAAAGCGGGGTAGGGAAAGGAATCAAGGTTTTCGCTATCGGGCATAAATGATGGTTCTTCGCCAAATAAATCTTGCAGTAGCTGAAGAACTTGCTTTTCTCCCGCGCCGGAAATTACAAAATCAGCGCCGGAATATTTTGTCGCATGTTCCGAACAGAGTGTTGCGTATTTGCCGCCCAGCACAATGGGGATTTTAGGCAATACTTCCTTGATTATTTTAATGGCTTCAAAAACTCCGGTATACCAGTAAGTCATCATCGAAGTGATTAAAACGATGTCCGTATCTTGATGATTTTTGAGTTCCTCGCGAAATATTTCCGGCAGAATTCCATAGCGGCAATAATTTTTGGGGATCATTTTTAGGCTGTCGGGTTTGGGAATCACCTCACGGAAGAATTTGCCCCGTCCGTAGGCATGGCGTTGTGGCTGTTTGCGACCTTCTTTAAGCATTGCGGGGTGATATGGGTCAAGACAATCGATAAAATGAACCTGGTGGCCGTTTTGGCGCAAAAGGCCGCCTAAATATAGCAGTCCCAGCGGTTTTAGCCAAAAATCGTAGGCCGCAAAATCGTGAATCCAGGGGTTGATCAGAAGAATATTTTTACTCATATCCAGTGATCTATATTTGATTTTGCAGATATTGTCCAATTAAGTACCGCTCGGTTATCGCTTTCACCTTGTGTTCT
>DLME01000171.1 GCA_002479215.1 Syntrophaceae bacterium UBA7544 | reverse complement strand
ATCCCGTAACGGGATAATATCTGCGTTTCATTAGAATCGGAGTTTCACAATGAAATATCTTTTGTATATATGGAAAAAAGCGTGTAAAATCATCGGCAAATGGAATGATTGTCTTCCATAAAGAAAGGAAGTAATGACTGCCGATATACTTATAATTATTTACGATTTAATCCTCTTTGCCGCCTTCGCTGCTGCCGTATGGATTGTCATTGTTACCTGGCGCTGGCGGCGAGCTCCCGGTTCCAAATCGCTGATGATCCAGATGATTGGAGAAGGATGGTGGACATTATGCTACGCCCTTCACCTTTCGACCTGTATCAGGCCGGAACCTTATTTCTGGTCGAAGCTCATGTTTCTGGGTGTGGTGATGGTGCCCGCGGGATTTCTGGTCTGGGCATCGCGTTACACAAACCGCGACGGCTGGGTGAATAATCGCTCTATTCGTCTGCTTCTCATCGAACCGATACTATTTAACATAATTATCTGGACCGATCCCTGGCATGGACTGTTTTCCGGCAGTTACATAACAACGGGTACTTTAGGAATCGCATTCTGGCTGCACAGCGCTTATTCCTATATTCTGCTGACTATCGGGGGCTTGATGCTTTTCCTGAACTGGCTACAGGTGACTTACGCCTATCGGAAGCAAGCTTTCTTGGTTTTGTTAGGATTGCCGATCGCATGGCTTGCCAATATAGTCACTATCTTTCAGCTTACCCCTCTTAAGGACATTGATTTTTCGCCATTGGGATTTTTCGCCGCAGGCGCGATTTTTACCTACGCGCAATTGCGTCACCACCTGTTTGACCTTCTCCCCGTGGCCCATCACACGGTTTTGGAAAACATGCTCGACGGCGTCATGGTGCTGGATACGGAAGATCGGATTATTGACCTCAATAAGTCGGCGCAGGAAATTCTGGGGATAAATCTCAATGAAGCATTGGGCAAGGCGGCCGGTTCAGCCCTTCCCGCCTGGCAGGAAGCGGAAGTCCAGTCAACACAAAAACAGGATGTGCATGTCGAATTTCTTATGAAGGGTACGGAAAAAAGAAATATAGATCTTTCGACGACAGCCCTTTATGACCACAGAAATCAGCCTTACGGTAAATTGGTCATGTTAAGGGATATTACCAATATCAAGCATATCGAAAACGCCTTGAGAGAAACCAATGAAAATCTGTCGCAGAAACTTGCGGAAATTGAAGCCCTGCAGATAAAGTTGAAAGAAGAGGCGATTCGCGATCCTCTCACCGGTCTCTACAACAGAAGGTTTTTACAAGAGACACTGAATCGTGAAATTGCGCACGCTGATCGCGCGAGCATACCGCTTAGTCTGGCTATGATTGATTTGGATCACTTTAAAAAAATCAATGACACTTATGGACACCTAATCGGCGACCTTTTTCTTATTACCCTGGGAAATTTGCTCGCCCAAAAAACTCGCAGCAGCGATGTTTCCTGCCGTTACGGAGGCGAGGAATTCGTTATTGTAATGCCCGCCGCCACACTGGAGGAAGCTGCGCAGCGCACTGATCAGTTGCGAGTAGAATTCAGCGAAATGAAAATAGATACCGGCAACGGGAAAATCGGCATTACATTATCGGCCGGAGTGGCAGGCTATCCTATACACGGTAATAGCGATAAAAATCTGCTTGACGCCGCAGACCGCGCTCTTTACGCGGCTAAAGCGAAGGGGCGCAATCGCGTATTAGTGGCTGAATGAATGGAGGGAAAATGGCTTATACAACAATTTTGTTAAATATTGACGGAGGCATCGCAACAATAACTTTCAACAGACCCGAAGCTATGAACAGTTGGACGCAGGCAACAGCCCGCGAGTTGGGTGATGCCATGGCCGCACTGGATAGAAACGATTCGGTTCGTGCCGTTGTCGTGACCGGAAGCGGTTCGGCATTTTGCGCCGGCGCGGATTTAAGCGGAGCAACGACTTTCAAACTCGGAGATGCCGAAGATGAAGAAACGCGGCGGGATTCTCTCGCTTTCCCTGCCGTCATGCCGTGGCAGATCAGAAAACCAGTTATTGCGGCCATCAACGGACATGCCATCGGTGTCGGCATCACTTATGCTATGAATTGCGATATACGTTTTGTAGCGGAAGACGCGAAAATTCAATTCGCTTTCGTGCGCCGGGGAATCACACCGGAACTTTCTTCCCATGTGATTGTTGCGCAAGTAGCCGGTTTATCCCGTGCGGCCGACCTGATGCTTACCGGAAGAATGATCAAGGGACGTGAGCTTGCCGAAATGGGGCTAGCTTCAGAGGCCCTGCCCGCGGATAAAGTTCTTCCCGCCGCTCTGGAGAGGGCGCGCGAATTTCACAAAGCGGCGCCGGTATCCGTGGCTATCTCCAAACGTCTCCTCTGGGAGGGGCTCACTTCTTCAGTTGCCGAAATTGACGCGAAAGAATTCCGGATTTTCGAGTGGGTATGCACGCAACCCGATGCAATCGAAGGAATCGAATCCTTTCTGAAAAAGCGGGAACCCCAATGGAAGATGTCAGCCAGTAGAGACTTTCCGGATTTCTTGAAATAGGATATTAAGAAAAGATAAAACACATTTTTGTTCTTTTTTGGGAAAAAACACGGTCAATAATTCAATATATTTTGCACTTCCGAGAATAATTTTATTGACAGTGAAGTTCAATATATGATAGTCAAACGGCCAAGAAATATTTATTTGAAATTATAATTTCACTTAATAATATCAAACACTTTCTTTATTTTAGCAACTGCTGTATTTGTTTTTGATGAGGAATGGACATTGAAACTGCGTGAAGTAAAAGAAATACTCAAAGCCGATGTAATTGTGGGCAAAGAAAGTTTAGATATGGAAGTCAAAACAGCGTTTGGAGCCGATTTGATGAGCGATGTTTTGGCTTTCGCGAAAGCGGGCAGTCTTTTGTTAACCGGCCTGGCCACTAACCAAGTCATCAGAATCGCCAATGTTCTGGACATTGCCGCCATAATTTTAGTTAGAGGGAAAAAGCCGTTGGCAGAAACTATCGATCTGGCCAAAAAACTTCAAATTCCCATTCTAACAACAAAATATATTCTATTTGAAACGGCGGGGCGTCTTTATGCTGAAGGCATAGTTGGCTGCCTGGAAAAAGTTGAAAATTAAAGTGTGCGCAACTGAAACTGAAAATTCTTTATATAAGAATAGTTTTTATATTGAAGGCGGTAATTTTAGCGACGCGGGGACTGTTTCCACACGCATAAAATCGATTCTCAAAAATATTGGGTTGCCCAATGACATCGTTAGGAAATCAGCCATTATTTGTTATGAATCGGAGATTAATATCGTTTCTTATGCCAGAAGAGGGAAAATCAATCTTACAGTCACTCCCAAGACTGTCGAGATTGAGGTAGTTGACGAAGGACCGGGAATACCCGATATTGAATTAGCCATGCAGCAAGGTTATTCTACGGCGAACCAGCAAATAAGAGAAATGGGTTTCGGCGCCGGTATGGGACTGCATAACATCAAAAGCTATTCCGATATATTCAACATTTCATCGGAAGTGGCCAAAGGAACTTTCTTGAAAATGATTATTAACACCCAATAATACCCCAAGGTTTATTATGGATATTGAAACTATTGTCAAAAAATTAAATTTAAAAGTAAGGTCTGCATCGGACAGACTTAAGAATAATGTCACAGGAGGTTACACGGGAGATCTCTTAAGCGATGTAATGGCAAATTCTCACGAGGGAGATATCTGGATAACAAGACAAGTGCACCAAAATATAGTTGCCATAGCCACTTTGAAAGAACATGCTGGTATAATTCTGGTTAATTCCTGCGAACCGGCCACGGACACGCTGGAAAAAGCCGTTAAGGAAAACGTGCCAATCATGGTTTCAAACCTGCCTGCGTTCGAGTTGACGGGCAAAATTTACAACTTGCTGGCAGAAAAAAAATAGTTAAATGTACCGGCTTTTTATCAGAGCCGCCTGCCTATGGCCCTTTTTGGTTAATTCCGGAAAAAGACAATGCTTAAAGTTTTTTATTGTGATTTCCATATTCACACTTGTCTATCGCCTTGCGCCGATCTGGATATGCACCCCCAAGCCCTGGTAGAAAAAGCCCTCGAAGCAAAACTCGATATCATCGCTATCTGCGATCACAACTCTTCCGAAAATGTACCTTACGTTATTAAGGCAACGAAAGGAAAAAAACTAAAAATATTGCCGGGAATGGAAATAACGACAAGCGAAGAAGTGCATCTGCTAGCCATTTTTAATTCCTTGTCCGATCTTGCCAAATTGCAAGTGCTTGTTTATCAGCACCTGGCGGGTATAAACGATGAGCAAAAGTTCGGTGTCCAGGCAATTGTCAACGAGAAGGGCGAAGTGGAAGGAATAAACGATAAATTATTAATCGGCGCCACTGATCTTCCGTTAAATGAATTATTGAATTATTTACATGAACTGAATGGATTGGCCATAGCGGCGCATATTGACAGGGAAAGCTTCAGTGTTTTGAGCCAGCTGGGCTTTATTGATGAAAAGACAAATTTTGACGCGTTGGAGATAACGCCGGCAACAGGATTTACGCAAGCGAGGGTCAAATATCGGGAACTCGCCAATTATTCTTTCATTATGTCGTCCGATGCCCACTATTTAAAAGACATTGGAAGAGCGGCAACAAAAATTGTTCTCGAAGAACCAACTTTTGCGGAATTGAAAATGGCTTTCGCCAAACAAAACGGCCGTCACATTCTGGAGCAATAATGCTGGAGCTTGCCGAACACATTCTCGACATCGCTGAAAACTCCATTCGCGCCGGTGCCGGGACAGTGGAAATTGTCATTAACGAGGATTCGGCAAAAGATTTGCTCACTATTGAAATCAACGATAACGGCAGCGGAATGACAAAAGAAGAAATTAAAAAAGTTGAAGATCCGTTTTATACGACAAAAACCGTGCGGCGGGTGGGCTTGGGAATTCCACTACTGGCCGACGCCGCCAAAATGGCCGGCGGCTCTCTGAGACTGAAATCCGCAAAAGGAAAGGGAACTAAACTTACAGCAACCTTTGCGCTCAGCCATTTAGACAGGCAACCCATGGGAAATATTACAACGACAATGCTGACTCTTATTGCTGGAAATTCAGGGGTTGACTTTATTTACAAACATAGGCATAGTGACCGGCGGTTCACATTGGACACGCGTCAGATACGTAAAGAAATCGAGGATGTACCCATTAATCATCCTGAAATAATTAAGTATATCCGGGGCGTTATTGACGAAGGACTTCGCGAAATAAAACCTACGGCTTGACTTACCCCGACGATCGAGGAGGAATTTGATGAAAGCGGAAGAGAATGAACTTTTAAATGATTTCACACCGGAACAGATAGCCGAACTCGACAAAATTATTAAAAAACACAAAGGCAAACCCGGCGGATTGATTCCAGTGCTGGAAGAAGCGCAAGTGGCTCTGGGATTCCTGCCCATGTCCGTGCAAAAAAAGATTGCCCAAGAATTGAATTTGCCTTTGAGCCGTGTTTACGGCGTTGTCACCTTTTATTCATTCTTCACCATGACGCCGCGCGGTAAACACACTGTCCGTGTTTGCCTGGGCACAGCTTGTTATGTCCGCGGCGGCAAAGCCCTTGCGGAGACTCTCGAGAAAGAATTCGGCATTAAAGAAGGCGAAACCACTCCGGATAGAATGTTCACTTTGGAAACGATCCGCTGTTTGGGCGCCTGCGGCTTGGGGCCTGTGGTTGTTGTGGACGAAGATGTGCATGGCCGTATGAAGCCATCCAAAGTTAAGGAAATGTTGGTTCAATATAGATAGCGCATTTTTTGCAAACAAAAAAACGGGAGGAAACGCCGATGGCGAAATTGACTATAGATGATTTAAAAAAAATAAAAGAAAAAGTGCACAAGGAAATGTCACTGCGGGATGGCGATCGCCGCGTCAAAGTTACAGTTCATATGGGAACTTGCGGTATCGCTTCCGGCGCCAAAGAAGTTATGGATACATTGCTGCAAGAAATTGAAGCTGCCGGCGCCAGTGACGTTGTCGCAACCACGTCGGGCTGTATGGGATTATGCAGCCGCGAACCATTGGTTACCGTGGAAATATTAAATCAGGAACCGATAAAGTACGAATATATGAATCCCAACAAAATGAGGCAGGTCTTTAAAAGGCACATTTTGGCGGGAGAAATTCAGACGCCCTTTGTTTTGGCAAAAGGCGCTGAAGTAATCAAGTAATTTTTTCGCCTATCATGTCGTAATGCTCGCGGCATGATAATTTCTCAAGGAGGATGTTGGCTAAATGAAGGTTTTTCGTTCACACTTATTGATTTGCGGAGGTACGGGTTGTCAATCTTCCGGTAGTCATGCCGTAAAAACAGCTTTATTGGAAGAGGTCGATAAAAGGGGATTGGCTGAAGAAATAAAGATTGTGGAGACAGGATGTAACGGATTTTGCGCTTTGGGTCCCATTATGGTCGTTTACCCCGAAGGCGTCATTTACGTATCTTTGAAACCAGAAGATATCCCGCAATTAGTCGAAGAACACTTAATCAAAGGAAGAGTCTTAAAACGGCTTTTATACAGAGAACCCGTTACCGATCAGATTATTCCTACAATGCAGGATATTCCCTTTTTTGCTCTTCAGGAATTGCGGGTATTGCGCAACCGCGGATTAATTGATCCCGAAAAAATCGATGAATATATCGCCCGTGACGGTTATGCCGGTATGGCCAAAGCGCTTACGGAAATAACCCCGGAGCAAATCGTTCAAGAAATTCTTAACTCCGGTTTACGCGGGCGCGGCGGAGCCGGATTTCCCACCGGACTGAAATGGAAGTTTGCCGCTCAGTCCAAAGGTGATGTTAAATATGTTTTGTGCAACGCCGACGAAGGCGACCCGGGCGCTTTCATGGATAGAAGCGTACTGGAAGCCGATCCTCACTCCGTCTTGGAAGGAATGGTCATCGCGGCCAAAGCCATCGGCTCTCATCACGGCTACATATACTGCCGCGCTGAGTATCCGCTGGCCATTCACCGTTTAAATGTCGCCATTGCCCAGGCCAAAGATGCCGGATTGCTGGGCAAAGATATTTTGGGCACGGGTTTTGATTTTGATCTGGAGATTTACCAGGGAGCCGGCGCCTTTGTCTGCGGCGAGGAAACAGCACTCATGACCTCCATTGAAGGAAAGAGAGGCATGCCGCGGCCAAGACCACCCTTCCCTGCTGTTGCCGGACTTTGGCAAAAGCCCAGCATCCTAAATAACGTGGAAACTCTCGCCAATGTAGGACAGATTATTTTACGCGGCGCCAAATGGTATGCTTCCGTGGGCACGGAAAAAAGCAAAGGAACAAAGGTTTTTGCTCTTACCGGAGATGTCGCCAATGTCGGTTTGGTGGAAGTTCCCATGGGAACGAAATTGGGCACCATCGTTTACGATATCGGCGGCGGAATCCCCAAGGGGAAAAAATTCAAGGCCGCTCAGTTAGGCGGTCCTTCCGGCGGTTGTATTCCCATGCAACACTTGAACGCGCCCGTAGATTATGAAAAGGTCGTTGAACTCGGCGCAATTATGGGTTCCGGCGGCTTGATCGTCATGAACGAAGACAAGTGCGCTGTGGATATGGCGCGCTTTTTTATGGATTTCTGCCAGGATGAATCCTGCGGCAAATGCAC
>DLME01000049.1 GCA_002479215.1 Syntrophaceae bacterium UBA7544 | reverse complement strand
CGGGAAGAATATGCTTATTGACGGCGGCGGTTTTTCGTACAGTTCCTTTGATACCGGCAAATCTCTTCTCGCTCCTTTTCTCTACCATGAAAGAATCCGTAATGTTGATACTGTGGTGCTAAGCCACCCTCATCCCGATCATTTACTGGGACTGATCTACATTATGAATAATTTTGATGTCCGGCAGGTTTGGAGGTCGAACTTACCAATTGATTTAGAAATCTATCCGGAATGGGAAAAAGCAATCAAGCTTAATAATATTAATATATGTATGACCTCTAATAAATCTCCGGAAAGAATATTTAACGGTGTCAGAGTCAAGGTCTTATGGCCGTTAAATTATTCGCCTCAAGATATGAATAATCTTTCTTACGATGAAGTTAACGATTCCTCTCTGGTTTTAAAAATAACGTTCGGCAATGTAAGTTTTCTTATTCCCGGTGATATTTCAGCCGATGTGGAAAAGCAGCTCATTAAATCTGGGGTAGATTTACGTAGCGATGTTCTGGTGGCTCCTCATCATGGCTCAGGTTACTCCAGCAGTGCCGAATTCATTAAAGCTGTCGCCTGCCGTTATGCGATAGTCAGCGCCGGTAAAGCAAATGTATTTCACCATCCGCATCCGTCAACTCTCCAAAGATATAACGATGCCCGCGTTACTATTTTCCGCACTGATCGCGATGGAGCGGTAACTCTGATGACCGACGGCATAAAATTGAACATTGATACTTTTCGGAAAAGCAGATAAGCACTTGTTGATTAACCATTCATTTTCATTGATAATCATCATACTATATGCTAGTTAACTTCACTATATTCATTAGATTTTGGTCTGATATTTATGGAAAAAATAACCACAATTAAAGGCATCAAAGATATATTGCCGGAAGATGCTCCGACTTGGAATCATATCGAATCAATCGCCCGTCAGGTTTTTGGTTCTTTCTGTTTTCGCGAAATTCGGGTCCCGATTATGGAAAAAACTGAGTTATTCAAACGGAGTATTGGGGAAACAACGGATATTGTCGAAAAAGAAATGTACACCTTTCGTGATCGCGATGATGAACTCCTAACATTACGCCCTGAAGCCACAGCTTCCATTATCCGTGCCTACATCGAACATAATATGCACTCTTTTGACCAGATTACGAAACTCTACACAATGGGGCCTATGTTTCGACGGGAAAGGCCGCAGAAAGGCCGTTTCCGTCAATTCCATCAGATTGATGTTGAGTTGTTTGGCGATGAGAAGCCTCAATCCGATGTAGAAGTTATTTTCATGCTGATGCATTTTCTACAATCAACGGCTATTGAAGAATTATCTCTGGAAATTAACTCTCTTGGTTGTAAAACTTGCCGGCCGGTTTTTTCACAAGCTGTCGTCAATTATTTAAGAGGATCGAAAAATGCTCTTTGTCCTGACTGTCAAAGACGTATGAGCACCAATCCTTTGCGGATATTTGACTGCAAAGTAGAAACCTGTAATTTAATTATCGCCAAAGCTCCGCAAATTCTCGACTACTTGTGCCCTGACTGCAAAGAACATTTTGCTCAGGTAAAATCGTATTTAACCGATTTAAATGTTGCTTACGGCATTAACCCCAAAATGGTGCGTGGTTTGGATTATTATACCAGAACAGCTTTTGAAGTTAAATCAGGATTGCTGGGAGCTCAAAACGCACTGGCCGGCGGCGGCAGATATGACGGTCTGGTTCATTCCTTAGGCGGACCGGAAGTATCCGGTATTGGATTTGCTGTGGGAATTGAACGTCTTTTTGCCTGTTTGCCTAATAATAAAAAAAATATATTCCCGACGGATTTATTTATTGCCGCTCTCGGCGAACGCGCGCAAAAGATGGCCTTCGGATTGACTAACGAGATGCGCCGGGCCGGTATTTCCACGGAAAAGGATTACAGCGATAAAAGTTTGAAAAGCCAGATGAAACGTGCCGACAAATTAAATACCTCCTTTACACTGATTATAGGTGATAAAGAGATTGATGAAAAGCGTGTCGAGTTAAGAAATATGAACACTAAAACCCAGCAAGTTTTGCCTATGAACAACTTGCGGGATACAATAATTAAAATCATTAAGGAAAGGTGAAATCCTTTGGCCAATTTTTTAGCTACAGATAAAAGAACGCATTATTGTGGTAATCTGAACATTTCCCATGCCGGTAAAGAAATAATTTTAATGGGCTGGTCGCACCGCAGAAGAGATCACGGCGGCGTTATTTTTGTCGATTTGCGTGATCGCGAAGGAATGGTTCAAATCGTTTTCAATCCCGACTCCGGAGAGGCTGTTCATGGAGAAGCGCATAAAATCCGCAATGAATTTGTCCTTGCTGTTAAAGGAACTGTACTCAAAAGGCCACAAGGTATGGAAAATCCCGCCCTGAAAACAGGTGAAATCGAAGTCATCGTCTCTGAATTGGAAATAATGAATGAATCGAAAACACCGCCATTCTCTTTTGACGAGGAAGATATATCAGAAAACGTGCGTCTCAAATACCGCTATCTGGATTTACGCCGTCCGGCGCTCCAGCAAAATTTATTTTTGCGCAGTAAATTGGCCGCCGCTACGCGCAATTACTTCGATAAAAACGGTTTTATTGAAGTGGAAACGCCTTTTCTGACAAAAAGCACTCCGGAAGGCGCCCGCGATTACCTTGTCCCCAGTAGAATTTACAAGGGGATGTTTTACGCCTTACCGCAATCGCCTCAGATTTTTAAGCAATTGCTGATGGTTTCCGGCTTTGACCGTTATTATCAAATTGTGAAATGTTTCCGGGATGAAGATTTAAGGGCCGACCGTCAACCGGAATTTACGCAAATCGACGTCGAAATGTCCTTCATCACCGAAGAAGATATAATCAAAATCATGGAAGGATTGATGGCGCAAATATTTAAGGTATGTCTCGACCGTGAACTTAAACTCCCCTTTCCCCGCCTCACCTATCACGATGCCGTAAACCGCTATGGTAAAGATAATCCCGATACACGTTTCGATATTGAACTGGTGGATATTACGTCAATAGTAAGTAATTCCGGCTTTAAGCTATTTCAGGAAGTCGTTGCCGCGGGTGGAATTGTCAAAGCGATTAAGCTGGAACAAGCTTCCGGCCTTTCACGCAAAGACCTCGACGAGCTAAAGGATTACGTTGCCGTTTACGGCGCTAAGGGACTGGCGTGGGCGAGAATTAACGCCACCGACTGGACTTCTCCTATTTACAAATTTTTGCGGCCGGAGGAAGTTGAAAAAATAAATAAAGCAATGGGCGCGAAAGAAAGTGATATTATATTTTTTGTTGCCGATGTTCCCCGCGTTGTTAACGATTCTCTCGGCAATTTGCGCCTACATTTAGCGAAGAAGCTGAACTTATTTAAACCGGACGATTTAGCCTTCAATTGGATTACCGAATTTCCGCTGATGGAATATTCCGACTCCGAAAAGCGTTATGTCTCCATGCATCATCCTTTCACTTCACCTGTTCTGGAAGATGTTGCGTTATTTAACTCTCAGCCGGGTAAAGTTCGCGCGCGCGCTTATGACCTTGTGTTGAATGGTTCAGAAATAGGTGGCGGCAGCATTCGGATTCATAGGAAAGATTTACAGGCTCAAGTGTTCAAAGTTTTAGGTTTGAGCAATGAAGAAGCCCGCAGTAAGTTTGGTTTTCTTCTGGATGCTTTGGAATACGGCGCTCCGCCTCACGGAGGAATTGCCTTCGGTCTGGATAGGCTCACTATGATTATGACTCACGCGGAATCAATCCGCGATGTGATTGCATTCCCGAAGACGCAAAAAGCGGCTTGTCTCTTATCGGATGCGCCGTCAAAAGTAAGCATCGAACAACTTATGGAACTTTCTTTAAAAATCGTTTAGCTATAAATTTATGGAGAATAAATGATGGCGAAATTGAGTAAAGTAAAGAAATCACCCGCTAATAAAAATAAAAAGAACTGGAAATATAAGCTAAAGGAACTCGATGAGCCTAATTTATATAAAGATATATTTCCCTATACTGAAGTAAGTAAAGTTATTTTTGACCACAAAATCTTACCCGTTAGTCTGGCGAGAGAAATATTTATTACAGACACTACTTTTAGAGACGGACAGCAAGCTCGTCCTCCTTATACAGTAGAACAAATTGTTAATATTTTTCAATTTCTGAGCAAACTCGGCGGGCCCAATGGCGTAATCCGGCAATCAGAATTTTTCCTTTACAGCAAAAAAGATAAGGAAGCGGTAGAAAAATGTCAGGCACTGGGTCTCTCTTATCCGGAAATCACCGGTTGGATCAGAGCGGCAAAAAAAGATATACCTTTAGTTAAAAACGCAGGCATCAAAGAAACAGGATTGCTCACATCAGTCTCCGATTATCACATTTTTCTTAAGCTGAACAAGAAAAGACGCGAAGCCATGGATGATTATCTGGGCATCGTCAAATCCATTTTGGCATTAGGCATCATTCCCCGCTGTCATTTCGAAGACATTACCCGCGCCGATATTTATGGCTTTTGTGTCCCCTTTGCGCTGGAACTAATGAAACTGAGGGAAGAAAGCGGCATCGATATCAAAATCAGGCTTTGCGATACAATGGGCTACGGCATAACATATCCCGGAGCGGCTCTTCCCCGCAGTGTAGACAAGCTTGTCCGCGCCTTTATTGATGACGCCGGGGTGCCCGGCCATCTTTTAGAATGGCATGGCCACAATGATTTTCACCGCGCCATGACCAATGCCACGACTGCATGGATTTATGGTTGCAGCGCGGCCAATTCCACTCTTTTAGGCCTTGGCGAACGAACCGGCAATCCGCCTATTGAAGGTCTGATTATTGAATATATCGCGCTTAAAGGAAATAATAACGGAATTGATACGACCGTAATCACCGATATCGCCGAATATTTTGAAGCCGAACTGGGAGTAAAGATACCACACAATTATCCCTTTGTCGGCTCCGAGTTCAATGTTACCCGCGCGGGTGTTCATGCTGATGGCCTTATTAAATGCGAAGAAATTTATAACATCTTCGATACCAACAAAATTTTAAAAAGACCTATTGTCACCATGATCACCGACAAATCAGGCAATGCCGGTATAGCCTTCTGGATTAATCAGCGCTTCGGCCTCAAAAGTGACAGCGTTGTGGATAAAAGGCATCCAGGAATTTCAAAAATCAATAAATGGATTGCGGAACAATATGATTCCGGCCGAGTTACCACGATTTCTCCCGAAGAGATGGAAAAAAGGGTGCGCTTGTATTTGCCGGAATATTTTATGTCGGCATTAGAAAAAATTAAAGATATGGCTGAAAAAGCCGCCGTGGCCGCAGTTAGTCAAATTATCGAACATCCGTTAATGAAGAGCATGAATACTGAACAACAAGAACCTCTGATGCAAGAATTCGTCGACGAACATCCTTCTGTTCAGTTTGCATATATAGTGGACATGAACGGCAGAAAGACAACTAAAAACATTACCAACATTGCTGATCGTGCTAAATATGAGAATTATGGAGTAGGCATCGACCAATCCGACCGGGAATGGTTTATAAAACCTTTGCAGACAGGAAAAGTTCATGTTACCGATTTCTTCATTTCCAAGATGACCGGTGTTTTATGCTTCACCGTTTCTGCGCCTATCGTCAATGATAAAGATGCAATGATCGGTATTTTTGGTGTAGATATTCAGTTTGAGGATTGGGTTAAAAGTGCCGAAGGCATGGCGGACATGGATCATATAGCTCTGCGCGCGGAATATGAAGAGGTGAAAAGCAAAGCAAAATACGACCACCATTAGTTCGACTCCAATTCTGAAAGTGAAACGAATCGGAATTCGTTAGTCGAACTTATCCCGCAAGTGGAGCGATGCGGGATTAATGACACCTTATTCAGAAACGAAGTGAAATGAAATGTGAGTTTCTCTAATATTCTTCGTAAAGTTTCCACTGCTCAATGGGGCGATTTTCATCTTGTGCAGAAAGTGGAACTATTTCTTTGATAAAACGCGATTGCGCCAGCATTATATTTCCCGAAGCGCGGCTATAATCCAAGGCCGGGCAGCACAAGTACAGTTGATCTTTTGCTCGCGTCAAGGCGACATAAAAGAGCCTTCTTTCTTCTTCTTCGCCGCTTGGTTCCTTCAGTGCCCGTTGCAGAGGAATCATGCCGTCTGCACACCAAATCAAGAATACATAAGACCATTCCAGCCCTTTAGCCTGATGAATTGTACTCAATATTACCTTGCTTTCTTTCTCTTCTTCCTCAAAAGCTTCTTCCTGGGCCATATTGGTAAGCAAGGCCAATTCATTTAAGAAATCTTCCATTTGCGAATATTTAGCGGAGAAATTTCCCAACTGAATCAAATCTTCTTCTCGAAAAACGGCGTCGGAGTAATTTCCCTGCAAATGAAAACGATAACCTCCTTTATTTAACAAAACGTCTATTATCTTCTCCGGCGTACGGTCATACGGATGCAACTCTAAAATCGACTGCATCGTTTTATGGCATTGATCCATTCCTGCTTTTGCCGGTACCGGCACAATTTGCATAAATTCATTGGCCAAAAAAGCTTCCAGGGCATTTTCTTTTTTTGATAAATATTTCCAAATTTTATTAAAAGTTATTTTTCCTACTTTTGGATACATTGTCAGCACGCGTCTCCAGGCCAGCTCATCTAAAGGGTTGACTAGAATTCTCATAAATGAAGTCACGTCTTTAATATGCGCCTGTTCAAAAAAACGGATACCGGAACGAATATCGAAAGGAATATCTCTGCGCACCAATTCCATTTGCAATTCCATTGAATGATAATGCGCGCGGTACAGAACCGCTATTCCCTGCAAGGGCACACCGCCACGGTTCAATTCTTCAATTCTCTGCGCCACAAAATCAGCCTGTTTCAAAACATTTTGAGCATAAACCATAACCGGCCGCATGCCTTTATCGCGCACCGCTTTTAATACCTTGGGAAATTGTTTTTCATTATTATTTATACTTAAATTTGCTAAATGCAAAATTTCCGGGGTGCTGCGGTAATTTGTTTCCAATTTATAGATTTTACAATCCGGATAGCGTTGAGGAAAATTAATGATATTGTTGAAACTTGCGCCGCGAAAGGAATAAATACTTTGTGAATCGTCGCCTACTACCATTAAATTCCGATGCCCGGTGGCCAATATATCGATAATATCGGCTTGAATGATATTAACGTCCTGATACTCATCTACCAAAATATGTTGAAATCTGCCGGACAAATTCTTTAAGATATCTGAATTCTCCATCAAAAGTCGGCGACAATTTAGGAGCAGGTCATCAAAATCCATTACGGATAGCTCTTGCTTTTTTTGGATATACAGACATGCTATTTGATTGATTTCATTTGATAAATAGAGAAAGTGCGGGAACCTCGATTCCAGTACTTCCTCCAGCGAGTTTTGCGTGTTAAAGGCTAAACTAATTATTTCGGCAATTACATTGCTTTGAGGAAATTTGCTGATTTTCGGGTCAATTTTCAATTCGGAAAGACAAGTAGCGATGAGTTGGCGGGAATCTTCGCTATCCAGTATGGAAAAATTACTTCGATAGCCGAGACGGGAAGCGTAATTTCTCAAAAACATATGGGCAATATGATGAAAAGTGCCGCCCATTATTTTTCCGGTATATAAGCTGATCAGGCTTTCCACTCGATTTAACATGGAACGAGCCGCTTTGTTGGTGAATGTTGCCAGTAAAATATTTTCCGGTTGAATGCCGCTTTCCAACAGACGGGCGACGCGGTATGTTAATGTCCGTGTTTTGCCGCTTCCCGCTCCGGCCAAAACAAGAAGGACTCCGCCTTCTTCCATTACAACACGATATTGCTCCGGATTGAGTTCTTTTTCATAATCAATCATTTAAATTATATTAAACGACAACAGCTCTTTTTTTATTTTTTTTTCAGCGCATTTTTTAATTTCAGCAACAGTTTCCGGGGCAATTAGCGATGGAACATTTTCCAAAAAACCTTCGTTTTCGTAGAAACCGATAAGCGGCGCAGTTTTTTGGCTGTATATCTTTATTCTGTCGGAGATTGCTTCGGCTGTTTCGTCCTCTCTCTGGATAACATCATGCCCGCATTTTTTACATTTTCCTCCCTGGGCCGGAGGATTGTTTTTAACATTGTAAATTTCCTGACAGGACGAATTTACACATGTTCGTCTGGTAGCAAGCCTGTCTAGAATAATATTTATCGAAACTTCCAAATTGACCACAAAATCCAGCTTTGTATTTAATCTCGCCAGTATTTTTTTTAATTCCTGCGCTTGTTGTATCGTCCGGGGAAAACCATCTAATATAAAACCATTCCGGCAATCGGGCTCCTGCAAACGCCCTTCCATAATCTCCATTATCAGCGAATCGGGAACCAGGTCTCCACTGTCCATATATTTTTTTGCTTTTTTTCCTAAATCGGTCCCCTTTTTGACTGCTGAACGTAAAATATCTCCGGTGGATATTTGAATCGAGCCGTCGTATTGAGTAAGAAGCTTCGCTACAGTGCCCTTCCCCGCTCCCGGAGATCCTAATAAAATTATTCTCATGATTTTCTCCAAATAAATTTTAATCACGGGTATGAGCCCTAAATCAAGCTATGTAGACCGATTCCACAGCAAGCTGCGATGCTCATACCCTCCGCTTTGCGGGATTGTTCAGCTAACCAATTCCGATACACTTCGCCCTGCATACGCCGGGCTTCACTTTCGGAATTGGAGTTTCACAACAAATGATTCGCGCTTATAATGTAAAATATTTTTACGGTCAAGCTAATATCACGGGTATGAACCCCAAAGCAAGCTGCGGCGTCTCATGCCCTCCGCTTATGCGGGATCAATTTAACTAACAAATTTCAATGCGCTTCGCTATTGAAATTTGAGTTTCATTGATAAATTGCCATAGAACCAAGTTTACTTGACAGCGAGTGTAACAACGACCTCAAAGCATAACTTCCTGTTATTCACAAATCGTCAACCTCTATGATGATGCTCAATTTCATACCGGAATCAATAATGTTATTTTTTCGGTAATTATGATATTCACGACAATAATTTGGATGTTTGGCTCTATGAAACGGAGAAAACAAACCTCAAACCTAACAGTATCGGGAGAAACCGGTCTACTCGACTCAATATGCGAGACCTGTTCTCAGGGAATTGTTGGTAGGGGAACAACTTAAATAAATTGAAAATTATAAAAATTCAGAGCAAATCTTCTTAGAGTATTTTTAATATGAATCAGCTAATAAGAAAATTGGAAAATGCATACTATGTATTTAAACGTGTGAAGATAATTGATGAATCAATAGACAGATTAATTTTTCAATGTCTTAAAGGTGGATCATATTCCACGATACATAAGAATTATGGAATAATGCATGTTATATGTAAATGTGGTCATCGTACAAAAATTAACACAGGGCATGACTTACATAGAAAATTTGGTCAAATAGATTATCCAACCCAGGGTATTTCATCAGAAGAGGATAAGATTGTTAGAAAAAAGAGGCATAAATACGAAATATTTCATAAACATATAAATGAGGATTTACAGGAGCTCTATAAAACACTTTCGAACAAACGTAATGTCATAGAACAAGTTGACTATCAACATTGTATAAAATTACTGAAGAAAAAAGATATTAAAACCAAATATGAAGAAGTTATCAAATATTTACAAGCTTTTCTTGATTTAAAAGAAGTCCCTATAAATATAACTTGGGAACCCCTCAATAACCAAAATACCTTGAGCGATATAAGAAGTGAAACAAACATATTGGGGACAACGTATACCATACCAATGGGTACACTAATATTTTACACAATTTATTTAAACCAAAAATTTACAAATAATGAAGAATTAATGCTTGCGACAATAGCGCATGAGTTAACACATGTTTATGTTTCTTATAACAATATTAAATTATTATCACTAGATGACGATAGGGGTAATAAAGAATATAATGAACAGATGACTGACTTACTTGGGGTTGTTCTGGGGATGGGAAAACTAATGTCCACTTCTTCACATGAGGAAGAATCTTATAACACAGGTTATTTAACAAATAATATGATCCGCGAATCATACAACATGTGGAATCAATTTTTTTATCCGGTAAAAATAATATTATTAAAGTTATCGTTCAATGTAAGAACTGCAACCAAAAAATAAGAATACCTATAAAAAAAGAAGGATTGATAATAACTTGTCCAAAATGCAAAAAAACCTTTTGATTCAAAAAATCAGATTATTTTTTTCTATAAGTTATGCTTAATTATTAAGTTGTTTCCTACGGTTTTCAGAGAATTATTTAATTCATTTCACTTGGCATAAATATTTATTTGACATTTCATAGAATAAGCATGAAATAACTATTAAGTTTCGAAAATAATATGGAAACGAATAACTTGATCACACTTTTATTTTTCTTAGTCGCAGTCTTAGCCGCACTGTATGCGAGGTGGGCGGCAACGGCAGCCCGTCGTCAGAATGAGATAGCAATTCACAATGAAAAACTGAAGATATTTAAGGCATTTCTAGATTTCCGCACTAAGCTTACTGCGCATGGGACTAACGTATCAGAAAGGGATTTATACTTGGAACTATATCCGCAGGTGCAACTGTCGGAATTTTACTATAGTCATGCCGTGTACGACGAATTCGAGAAGTTCTTTGACTGCCTACGCAAAATGATAGAACTTAGAGAACTCGCTGCATTAAACAAAGATAAAGATACGATAAGCAATAAACATGCGCAGCTTAACGCGTGCAGAAAAGCAGCGAACCAGATCGATGAGGTAATGAAAAATGATTTGCGCCTGATCAAAACTCATCAATCGCTTTGTTCACGGCTCATGTGGAGGTCATCATGGTTGAAATAATTGGTGCAATGGTTGCGGTCTTATTACTTTCACTTTTATTAAGGATGATTTTACTTAAAGCGACAAAGTTACAGCGACGATTGGCAACGACAATCGCATGCATCTCTGCCATACTTTTCTCTACCTTTGCTGCTTTGCCACTAATGGGTAGATCCGCTCTTGTCCTGTATCCAGGAAGCGGTGCGATAGTATGGGTATGGCTATTCTTCGATCTGCCCATCTACAAAAAGAAAAAGAAGATCGATCCTAATTTCTCTGGCTAAACCAACTGTTCGAGCGGACAGGTTAAAGCTATGCTTTGCCCGTCCGATGAACGCAAATATCAATCATTTCATTCGTAAATCTTCAAGATTTTGATTCACTAACCTTACTGTTTTGCAGTTAACATCGATAATCAAGGCAAGGCATAATTGGACACTATCTGTCAGGTTAAATATAGGTCAGATTATATATTTTATAATTACTTTTGATCTTTAATCACTACTTTAATTTCAAAAATATTCGGCCAGAGCTTCCCGGTAACAAAAATCCTGTCCCGGTTACGATCATAGGCTATTCCATTCAACACATCTATCCGGCTATTTTTGGGAATTAAGGAATACAGAAGGCTTAAATCTACCCATCCTAAAACTTTACCTGTTGCCGGCGAAATACGCACAATTATGTCTTCACGGAAAATGTTTGCCCAAATTTCTCCTTTAATAAATTCCAGCTCATTGAGACTGCCAATTTGTTGTTGCCCTTCGTGAACAATAATTTTTCGGACAACGGCAAACGTCATCGGATCAATACAGGAAATAACCGATGATCCATCGCTCATAAACAGGTATTGGCCGTCTGTCGTTATCCCCCAGCCTTCCCCCTGATATGAAAATGTTCTTACTTTCTTGAATTCTACCAGATCGTAAACAAAGCCGGTTTTATTCAACCATGTGAGCTGATAAATATTATTGCCGAGAATAGTTATTCCTTCGCCAAAATATTCATGCGCCAATTTAATTATCTTGATAATTTTTCCTGTTTTAATGTCCACCTTTCTTAAAGTTGACTTTCCATGGAGACCCGTGGATTCATATAAATATCCTTTGTAATAAACAAGGCCCTGTGTAAACGCATCAATGTCATGCGGAAAAATGTTGATGACTTTTATTGCAGATATAGGGGCTTTTGTTTCTTTATGAAGAGCGTAGTGCGGCCATTCTTGAACTTTATCAGCGGCAAGGGCGGATTCGAGGTAAAGGAAAAATACGGGCAACAATAGAATAATTCGTACCCAATTCATATTCAAGAGCCGCCAAAACCGATTTGGCGGGCATATTCAAATTGCCTTCCCCAAGGAACATTTTGGTGCGCTTTATCAATACAATCAGCGCCTACTAACTTAATTGATTCAGCATCGGCCGTAACCGGATGATAAGCTCCGATAAAACCTTTGTCCTCAGCAATGGAGTGATGATTTCCCGGCAAACAATCACATTCGGCTACAATATTAAGCAAAGCATTGATAATAACAGTTTTATTTTGGATTATTCTCCAGACCGCAGCAGCCGTCTCCACAAGCTTTTCCTGAAATATTTTAATATCGGTTTCCCAAATTATCTGGAGTGCCGTTTCCGGACACATGGCGATGCACTGCGCGCAGCCGATACACTTATTCAAATCGTACAAAGGGTATTCATTTTCCTCCATGGTCGCGGCGCCAGTGGGACAGACTTCGACACATTCGCTGCATTGAACACATTTAGCCTCAATGAGCATTGGTTTTGCATCGGCATGCATACGCTGTTTCTGTGCCCGTGATGCAAAACCCATGGAAATATTTTTTATCGCTCCACCGAATCCTGTTTCCATATGACCCTTGAAATGGGAGAAAATAATAAAGCCATCTGCCTGATCAACGATTTTTCCCACCTGAACTTTCTCAAAATTTTTGTAATCTGCGGGTAAATCAATAACACTTTTACCATCAAGGCCATCGCCTATTTTTACGGGGCAACCTAAATAATCCTGGCTATAGTTATGCGTTTCTGCGGTTTTCAATGATTGTTTCCCATCACGTCTTCCGCCGGAGTAAAGAACTGTATTGTCAAAAATAAAGGGATTAAAATTATTTTCTTTCAACCATTGAACGATTTTTTTTGCATATATCGGTGGTAAGAAATTTTTGTTGCCGATTTCCCCCCAGTGTAATTTGATGCCGATAGAAGCATTTTTTTTAAAAGGCACTTGAATCCATTGCAAGACATTTTGTAACGCCTTCAGCCGTGATTCTTTGGTAGATAAACACTTTTCGTATAATATAGGCTTATTCATGATTTGTTATAAAACTAATAATGTTTCTTCATATATTACAACTCTAAAACAATTAACTCCACATAAATATTTATTCTGCTTTGACACGTGAAAAGACCAAAAGGTGAGCAGATTTCTTATAAGAACGAATGTCGCGATGTACCTCCAGCGCGGTCATCAGTGCTGCACCCAACATTTTGCGGCCAAGATTTCCTTGACATGCAAGACCGAAATTCTTATAATTAAACAGAAATAATCAATGTCTTACCAAATAAATTAAGGAGTAAATCGACCATGCTAATCCGTCATTTTAAAAAAAAACGTATAATCCCACTTATACTATTCAGCGGAATCGGCTTGCTCTTTTATGGCATCACTGCTTTTTCACAAACTGCTTTATCCGGATTCAATTTGGAAATAAAGAACTTAGCCGAAAAATGCCGGGGAGAAGTAATTGCCCAATTCGAGGATTTGTTGACTAACAAATCCTTGACTATCGATCAATTATTTGACACTTTTTATATCCCGATTGCCAATACCTATCCTCAAAAATATAAAACCCAATATGACACTTTAGTCGACCAACGGATCCAAAAAATTCTGGATAAATATTTGGCTACTGACCGGCGGATTATATTTGTAGTGATCGTCGATTCTAACGGTTACCTGCCCACGCATAATAGCCGTTATTCCCGACCTTTAACCGGCGACAAAGAAATTGATTCGGCCAATAATCGCGCCAAACGCTTGTTTAATGATCGTACCGGTCTGGCAGCTGCCAGGAATATAGAACCGTTTTTGTTACAGCAATATAATCGTGATACAGGTGAAGCTATGTATGACTTGTCGATTCCTATCTCCATTAAAGGCAAACATTGGGGAGCAGTGCGTATCGGCTACGAGAAATAAATTTTTCGAATGATAACCAATTTAACTGGTTTGGGGGACAAAAAATTATGATAAATTATATCAAAAAAAGACTGGCCATTAAGATCGCCTTGTTTGTTAACTTGATTCTTTTTGTCGTTATCTGTGGAGCCTCTGTTTTTCTACTCTGGCTACAGAATGCCCACCTTGAAGAGCAATTACGCAACAAAGGTGTCAGTCAATCCATAGTCGGTGCCAAAGCAGTCGGTCAAATCATGGAAGAAGCCATTGATAATGGTGTCTTTTCAGTTAAAGATGCTTTTGATACGGATTATCAACCTATCCCCAAATTTGACCCGCCCAAATACCATACTAAATATGATGCCTATTTGGATAAAGCCATTTTAGGTGTCGAGGATGAGTTTCTTTTGGATGAGAGTCTGACCTATGCTGTGGCCGTGGATTTAAATGGCTATATCCCAACTCATGACAGTCGTTTTCAAAAAGCACCCACTGGCGATATTGAGAAAGATAAATCCGAAAATCGTACCAAACGTATCTTTAATGATCCTGTTGGTCTCAAAGCTGCCAAAAATGAGGTCAAAGGATTTCAACAAATTTATAACCGCGACACTGGTGAAATCCTTTGGGATTTCTCAGCGCCTATTTATGTCAAAGGCAAACATTGGGGTGGTTTTCGCGTGGGCATCTCCTTGGCTTCCATCAAAAAAGCCAAATTAAATCTGGCCTTTGGTCTAATTTTAACCATGGCTATTATTTTCGCGGTCTCAATCATTTCCATTTTGATCTATGTTAATTGGTCTCTCGCTCCTCCTTTAAATGAATTAATCAAATATGCAGGAGGCCTGGCCAAATGGGATATTGGACATAAAATTGCGCTGAATCGAACTGATGAATTGGGTCAACTTTCAGAAGTCTTAGAGCGGTTACACTACAGCATTCAGATTACTAAAGAGAATTTAACCAAGAGAACTTAACCAAAGGATATTAGGGACAGCGGGGCTATTGAAAAACTTTGATTTCAGTCACGCTGCTCCATACGAACTACTTACTAAACATTGCTGGCATAGAATACAACATCGGTAATCGGTTCTCTTTGATTTATATAACCATCCAGAAAATGGTCGACGCGCTTTAATGTGCGATCATTAGGAATAAATTGTTCGATATCTCCTGTAATGAAAAGTGATGGACATACTATATCATTAAAATACTCTATTGTTATATAATATCAAAAACTTATTAATGTTATTGGCGTTGATCCATAGAAGTCTCTTTATGCCACATCAACAAATACCCGGTAGAGTTTTTCAACAGCCTCATAAATCCTTATTTAACCTTCAAAATGTCTATTTTATACTACCTAATATAATGAATTATTTCTTGATTTCTCACCCCAATATATACGATAATATGAAATAAGAATGTTTTGTTCTTTTATTGAACAAAAAAAGAAGCTTAATTTAGTGGAAACTATATGGAAAAAATTTGCATTGTCAAACGCCGTCAACAATACGCTCACGCGGACAATTTGCAAAATATTCCTGATTCAAAAGTCGTGGAAGAACTAGATGATTGTTCCGGTCATATAGTTTCCATAATTATGACTAAAGAGCAATCAGACATATTGCAGAAATCAGAATATATAAAAGATCTATTGGATGAGAAAAAAAATGATCCTAAATTGGATGTGAACCTCAACAGCGAAGGACTGATTATTCTCAAACTTCACCTTAACAATTCCTTATTGCTAAGAATGTTGCGCTGTGATCAGGTCTGTCAAATGCTCCAAATCAGCCGGAGTTTTTTGCAGAAACTTATTCACGAAAACAAATTAAAAAGCTATAAAATCGGCAGGCTCAGGCGTTTTTTGCTGGAAGATATTTTGGAATTCTTACTCAATAACGAAAAATTTGATCAATTTAAAGAAGTAAATTGATTTTATTATATTATAATAACTTAAGGATATACTTCTTTTTTAGATACATTTTGTGAGGAGAAAAAAGACAAATGTATTGCGATTATTGGAAGTTTCATAAGCCGCCATTCGATAATGTACCCGATCCATCCATGTATGTAGATTGTCATGTTTCCATGGAAAATGTTATTTCGGAAACGATTTTCGCTATCAAGGAAGCAAATGAATGCTTTGCCGTTATTATAGGCGATATTGGTTTGGGTAAAACTCTCTCTTTGCGCATCATCATTGATTCTTTGGAACCGAAAAAATATAGAGTCGCCTTAATTACCAATCCCAGTATTCCCTTTATACAACTTTTAAGAGAAATCATCGGTCAAATAACAGGAAAACAATGCGAAGAGAAAACGAAGGTTGATTTACTGGAAATGTTCAATCAGCTTTTGTTTCAATTAATCAATCAAGGTATGAAAGTAGTCATATTTATTGATGAAGCAAACGCTATTTCGCCGGCAAATCTGGAAAATTTACGTCTTTTAACAAATATGCAAGATGACCAGAGTAATCTTTTTACATTGGTTCTTGCCGGCCAAATGGAATTGGCTCGCAGATTAGAACATCCTAAAAGGGCCAATTTATTCCAACGTATCGGCACATACGGACGAATTGATAAACTGCCCTCGGAAGAAACCGTTAAGACATATATTGAAACAAGATTGAAACTTGCCGGCTCTCAAACAAAAATATTTTCTGATGAATCTATTGGTGTAATTTGGGAATATTCCGATGGTATACCTCGCCTAATTAACAAAATTTGTAAACTCTGCTTGAAAGCAGGAGAAACTAATGAATTTAGAATTATAGCGCCTGAGGTCGCCACCCAGGTTGCAGAAAGGTTCCAAAAATTAAGTAATGCGGCATTGCAAAAACGTAAACCCCGCAGCCGTCCAGATTTAGAATCAACTGAGGAAGAAATAGAGGAAATAGAGGATTCACAGGATATTTCCAAAACAATTACTTCTCAAGAAACAGTAACCAAAGTTCCAACACCTGCAGAAAATTTAGAAGATAGATCGAAAGTTATTGGTCATCAAGAAACACCGCCGGAAGTGCCACTTTATAAAATTGATGTTTCCACTCCTTCTGTAGACAAAACTATTGACACTAGGCCGAAAGAAAACGAAGTAGAAGAATATGAGGAAGTACTAATTGGATCTCATAAAATTAAATTGACTATCCCGAAACAAATCATTAAACAGGCAGCCTCATCTGATCGTGAAAGCGCTACTAAGCTGGCAGGTTCATTTGCTGCGCAAATAATTAAAGAAAATCCGTACCTGGTAAATTCACCGCTTGTTGATCCGGTTTCCATTTGGCATGAAATCAAAGATGTTATTTTAAAAAAGTTGAACAGCACTTAAACATAAAACTACCCTGAAATCGTTATGAAAGATAGTGATAAAGAATTTTTAGATAAGAAACGTCCGAAGCAACTCTACGATGTTCATCTTAAAGATTATGAACTCATCATCAAACACTATCAAGAAATCATTGATAAAGATGAAAACTTTTCTGATGCCTATGTCAACTTGGGTTTTATTTATCTCGATACAGAAGATTATGATAAAGCTATAAAATGTTTTCAAAAAATAGTGGAACTGGAACCGGAGAATCCGGAAGCATACAATAATTTGGGATATGTCCATGAAAAAATGGATATGTTTGATTCTGCTAAAAAATGTTACGAAAAAGCCTTGAAATTAAACAAAAACGATATTGAGGCAATAATAAACATCGGACATATATTGGAATTACAGGGCGACTATCACAGTGCCCTCAGTCAATATCAAAAAGCAATTAAGATTGATCCAAAGTCTCTTTCGGCTCGTTTCTGCCTAGCAGTTTTGTATGATCACCATGATATGTACGATGAAGCTCTGAACGAATATACAGAAATTATCCAAATAAATCCATCTCACACAAAGACACTTTATAACCTGGGTAGAATTTATTTTCAGTTTGGAAATTACGCTGACGCTTTGAAAAATTTTCAGCATGTTCTGGAATTGGATCCGGAAAACGCCGATGCCTGGAATAACTTAGGTTCTGTTTATGAGACGACCAATAAATTAACTAAAGCACTTTCTGCATATAACAAGTCTCTTGCAATTAATCCTTTCCATGAAGAAACTAATGTTAACTTATCGAATATTCAATATTTATTATATTTATCCGATCCGGAAAGTATTAAAATCGACGATATACTCCGCCGTCTTCATTTTGTCCTCTCCTTAAACCCACACAATAAAAAAGTCCAAAAACTTTTGGATAAAATACAAAAACCATCACTCCCACAGCCCAAAAACACAAAACTCAACAGTGCTATCGACACCCTGAAGGAAAACCTGGGCGGAGCTTTGCTAGCTACGGACATCTGGGGGAGCGCTGACGTGCAGTCGGTCGCCGCCTGGAACCCCCAGCCTGCCGCTCGCACACTCTTCGGCAAGATTATCAACATGACTAACCAAGCTTTGAAGGACTCGGGATTCGCCATTTTAAGCAAATACTACCTATTTGACCTGGTTGACGCAAAAATCATGATCGTGATTCCCATGGGCGATTTCATGTGGGGCATGCTCATTGACGGCAAAAAGGTCCAGCTCGAACTTTTGCTGAACATTGCCCTGCCCAAGGCTATCGCCGCTTTTGAGGATGCCATTACCAGCAACTGATTGACAAAATGAAAGACAAACCCGATATTGTTGAAAAGTTCAAAAGCATAGCCAGCGAAATACTCGGCCGCAGCATTGACGAATTCCTACAGTAACCGGCGGACCTTGAGGGAAGGGTTTTTCCCTTGCCCAATGAGATTGCTCGGTGAGGAGAAGTGTTTCCCACTCTCCTCACCATTGACGGTTGCCGCAGCACCATGAATGACAATCGACACTGCTAACCAAAAACCAGGAACTCGGCAGCATCATATTTTTTAAAAATAAAGGCGGGTTAGGAATGCGCGTAGCTGCCGAATTGTAAAAGTTCGCCAAATCAAGCACTTCAAAATAGTGACTGCCGCCGTGTATTGAGGAAGGGGACAACGCCCCAGGCATACCCAGGCATTCGCTGGGATTCCCTGCCGGTCTGTATTGCTAATAAATATAGCGCTTTGATTTAGAATTGTAATTAGGTTTCAAATATTGATTTACGAGGTACAGCATCGGCTGAACGCAAATAAAAGGGGACAAGTGTCGAAGCGTCGAGCAAATCATTTTCCGCGAATTTCTTACGTCCCAAAATTCCCACTGCGGAAGCTCTGATATAGTGTTGCAAGTCTGAATCTATACTTACTTCCGGTGTTTTGATACTTTTGATAATCTCCGTATATTTGATGGCTCCATCGCCGACATACAATGTATTCTTATCAATATTATTTATTATTTCTTTAGGATTTGCAGCTTTCTCTTCGCTAATTTGCTGCAAAATATTTTTATCGTTATATCTAAAATAAGCAACATAAACCTGCCCCCGTCCGGCATCCATCATGGAACATATTAATTTTGAAGTTTTGCCGACGTTTAATGCAAGTGCCGCCAAGGAAGAAATTCCGGCAGCAGGTTTTCCTGTCGCCAGCATCAGTCCCTTGAGAGTGCTGACACCAATGCGTAGGCCGGTGAATGAACCGGGACCTATTGTGCAGGCAAATAAATCAACATCCTTAATTTTTACGGATATCGCCCTTAAAGCACGATCAATTTCCGATAATAGCACTTCCGAATGTTTTAAGCCTGTATTAATGATGTTGTCGTATAGTATATCGCTATCTCTTAACAAAGCAACGGCGGCAGTTTTAGAAGAAGTATCAAAAGCTAAGGTTAACATTGCTTATTTGAAATGTTTCATAATATCGTCAACAAATTTTAGATTCATCCGTTCAATATCGACCATAATGACAAATATCATCAGCATCATCAAAAGCACGAAACCGATTTGTTGAAAAATTCCCTGCCATTTCATGCTCAGAGGTTTACGCCTGACAAGTTCAATTACATTGAACATTATATGGCCGCCGTCAAGAATAGGTATCGGAAATAGATTAATTATGGCTAAATTTACGGAAAGGAGTGCCATTAAAAAAAGAAATGGGACAATTCCTTCCTTGGCGACTGCACCGGCTGCTTGAGCAATGAATATCGGTCCGCCCAAATTTCGTGGTGATACCTCACCTTTAAGCATTTTGATGAAGACAACAATTGTAAGTTCACTGAATTGCCAGGTCTTTTTCAACGCAATAATTGACGATTCCCAGGGATTTCTTCTTTCTATCACGACATTGTTCGAAGGAGTAATCCCAACAAGATAAGCTGATACCTCTTCACCAAAAATATTTTTTGCTTTTGACAATCTCGGCTTAATAAATAATTTTTTTGTTTGTGTTTCTCTTTCCACAACGAATTCTAACGATTGCCCTTTGCTCTCCGTTATTATTGGTTTTATCTCCTCCCAATATGTTATCTTATTTCCACTAATCGAAATGATTTTATCGTCTTTTTTCATTCCTGATTCAGAAGCGGCGGATTTTTTTTGTACTTCCCCAACCACATTGTTTAGCGTTGGCACCCCATAGATATAGATGAACGCATAAATTAGCACTGCTAATAAAATATTGAAAAAAGGCCCGGCAAAGATAATCATTATTCTTTTCCAGATCGCCTTTTTCATGAACGACATTTTTTCGTCTTCGGCCGACAATTTTTCGTTTCCATCCTCGCCTAGAAGCTTGACGTAGCCGCCTAAAGGAATCAGAGAAAGAACATATTCTGTTTTTCCTATTTTTTTCCCGACTATTTTCGGCCCGAATCCCAGAGAAAATTTAACTACACCTACACCGGCAAACCGCGCCGCCAGAAAATGGCCGAATTCATGAAAAAAAATCAACACACCCAATAAAATTATAACGGAAACAATGGATATTCCTATCAAGATATTATCCTTTCTATATTTTTTTTCGTCTGCATTCTCGCCCACTGATCAGCTTGAAGTATTTCTTCTAAAGACGGATCAACTGACGAATCATGCACATTAAGAACTTTTTCAATTATTTCAGATAAATCAGTAAATTTGATTTTTTCGTCTAAATAAGCTTCTACGGCGATTTCATTGGCGGCGTTTAAAACAGCCGGAGCAGTACCACCACAAATGCCGGCCCTGTAAGCCAGCCCCAGACACGGAAACTTATTTATATCCGGTTTGGAAAATTCCAAATTTTGAGCTTCCGCAAGATTAAGAGACGGCAAATCATTGATGATTCTTTCCGGATAAGTTAAAGCGTAAGCAATCGGGATTCTCATATCAGGAATGCCCATTTGCGCCAAAACAGCGCCGTCAATAAACTCAACCATGGAATGCACTATGCTCTGCGGATGAATTAAAACATCAATATCGGCGATGTCCATATTAAACAGCCATTTTGCTTCGATTACTTCCAACCCTTTATTCATTAATGATGCGGAATCTATCGTTATTTTCTTACCCATTTTCCACTTAGGATGTTGCAATGCCTGAGAGGGCTTAACTTCTTTTAATTTATTCTTAGTAAAATTTAAAAAAGGGCCGCCGGAAGCAGTCAAAATTATCCGCCGTAAATTTTTGTATTTTCTCCCCTCCAAACACTGAAATATTGCGCTGTGTTCGCTATCAACGGGAATAATATTCACACCTTTCTTTTTTGCTTTTTTAGTTACAATCTCTCCGGCTGTTACCATTGTCTCTTTGTTGGCTAAAGCTACATCCTTACCCGCTTCAATTGCTGCCAAGGTCGGCATTAAACCAGCAGCTCCTGACATAGAGGAAATTACAATATTTGCCGAGGGAAAAGAAGCAATTTCTTTCAAACCATTTTCGCCGTAAATAATTTTGATCTTGTCCTTAACTTTTAGAGCTTCATGTAATTTTTGAGCGCTTTCTTTAGTGCCTACAGCGACTATTTTCGGCCGAAATTTTATTATTTGCTCCCTTAGTAAATCTATGTTTCGACCCGCGGCTAGTGCCACAACTTGAAAACGTTCCGGATTTTTTTTTACAATATCCAGCGCATTACATCCAATTGAACCTGTTGAACCTAAAATCGCTATTTTCTTCATTATCCAATCACAAATATCCGGTAATAATAAACGAAAGGCACTATGAAAATCAGACAATCCATCCGATCCAAAAGACCGCCATGTCCGGGCAGAAGTGAACTTGCATCTTTGAGCCCATAATTTCTTTTGATTGCCGATTCACAAAGATCTCCCAACTGCCCGATAATACTTCCTACAAAAGAAAGAATGAAAATATGAACCATTGATATTTCCGGCAGGCAAAAATAACTGAAAATTAAGCAAGCTACAACGCTTCCGCAGACAAGACCAATTGTTCCTTCCACTGTTTTACCAGGACTTATTGCTATAATTAATTTATTTTTACCGAAATATTTCCCAATATACAAAGCTGCCGTATCTCCCGCAAAGGCAAGAACCAAAACAAACAATACCCACAATACTCCATTTTCCAACATTCTCAACAAAATGAAATGAGATATCAAAAAAGGTATGTACATCATCCCGAAAATAACTTTTGCCACGGATGAAATATCAATGGTTGATTCTTTTACCTGCCAAAGAAATAAAATAAATACTGACAAAATACAAAATGTTATGACGGCAATTAAAATTTGATTATTGCCATATAAAATGGCCACGGGTATTAAAACGGAAAAAATCAAGCTTTCGATTTTTTCCTTGATAAACCCTTTACCAAATACGATTTTATTGTATTCCCAGACGCCGCCGAATATGAATATAGTAATAACAGCAGCCAGTGCCTCCGTAGACCCGATTAAAATAATTACAAGTATTACAGCCGCTAAAATAACACCGGTCAACCATCTTTTTTGCATATATTTCCCGTTTTTAAAATTATTTTATCCCTGCGATTGCTCCGTTGTTAGGCCAAAACGTCTTTCCCGTTTTTGATAACTGGCTATTGCTCTGAAAAGTTCGTTCTTTGTAAAATCAGGCCAAAGAACATTGGTAAAATAAAGTTCTGTGTAGGCTATTTGCCAGAGTAAAAAATTACTGATACGATATTCGCCGCTGGTACGAATCAACAGATCGGGATCGGGCATCCCGCAGGTATATAAATAGCGTTGAAAAGTTTCCTTATTGATTTCATTTATATCAATTTTACTTTTTTTACTATCTTGAATTATTTTTTTTACGGCGTAGATAATTTCATCCTGCCCCCCATAACTCAACGCCAAATTTAAAATCATTTCATTATTTTTTGCCGTTTCTGCTTTTGCCTGTAGAAGTTTTCTCTTCAATTCCGGATGTAAACGATTTATTTCGCCGATAGTCGTAAGCCTTATTCCTTTTTTTTGTAATTCTTTCGTTTCTTTGGTCAAATATTCTTCCAGCAGGTACATCAATGCATTTACTTCTTCTTCAGGGCGCCCCCAATTTTCTATGGAAAAGGCAAATAGGGTAAGATACTTTATGCCAATTTCACGGCAAGCACGTACCGTTGTCCTTACCGCTTGGGCTCCTTTCTTATGTCCTCTGATTCTGCCGATTGTATGTTGTTTTGCCCAACGCCCGTTTCCATCCATAATTATAGCTATATGCTGGGGCAGATTATTCCAATCAATTTTCATGAATATTTTTCTCCCGAATAATATACATTTTAACAGACAGATAAGTTCTTTTCAATCGAAGATCTGATTTTCAAAAATCAGATCTTCTTTTTCTTTTCCTGAATTAAATAAGGATTATGCCGGAGACAAAAAGTGCAGAAAAACAAATGGGGAGCTTTCGACTCCCCATTTGTTTTTCTATAAAGTAAACTTTATAGTTCCATAATTTCTTTTTCTTTGGCCACGAGGATTTTATCCGTTTTTTCGATATAGCGATCAGTTAATTTCTGAACTTCTTCCTGCGCACCAAAAAGTTCGTCTTCAGCCATTTTATTATTTTTTTTGAGGTCTTTCAATTCTTCATTTGCGTCTCTGCGCGCGTTACGTAATTTAATTTTACCTTCTTCGGCCATCTTTTTTACGACTTTAACCAGTTCTTTACGCCTTTCTTCCGTTAATTGAGGAATAGAAAGGCGTATTATTTTGCCGTCATTGGCTGGCATTAAACCTAAATCCGATTTTTGAATTGCTTTCTCGATTGAGCCGATTATCGATACATCCCAGGGAGCTATAACAATTAAACGGCTTTCCGGCACGGAAAGTGTGGCCACCTGAGCAAGGGGAGTAGAAACACTGTAATAATCAACTTTAATTCCATCCAGCAGCGAAACGGACGCTCTTCCCGTTCTTACCCTGCCGAAAGACTTATCTAAACTTGTAATAATCTTTTCCATTTCATCTTTAAGTTTTTGAAAAATATTTTCTTTCATATCATTCTCCCACGTAAGTACCAATTTTTTTGCCGCATATTACACTGCGAATATTTCCCTTCTTCTGTAAATTAAAAACAATAATTGGCAACAAATTGTCACGACAAAGAGATATTGCTGTCGCATCCATTACTTTAAGATCCTTGGTTAATACATCGATATAGCTTATTTTTTTAAACATCTTTGCAGATTTATTCTTTACCGGATCACTGTCATATACCCCGTCAACTTTGGTGGCCTTCATGATAATATCCGCTTTTATTTCCATTGCCCTTAAAGACGCGGCTGTATCCGTCGTAAAATAAGGATTGCCGGTCCCTCCGGCAAATATCACTATTCTTCCTTTCTCTAAATGACGTACAGCTTTTCTTTGGATGAAAGGCTCTGCTATTTCATGCATTTCAATTGATGATTGTACGCGTGTCGGCAATCCGTGCATTTCCAAAGCACTTTGCAGTGCCAAACTATTAATCACCGTGGCCAACATACCCATATAATCCGCTGAAGTTCTGTCAATTCCTTTTGAATCAGCCTCTAATCCACGAAATATATTCCCGCCTCCGACGACGATTCCAATCTGAACATTCAAATCTGAAACTGATTTTATTTCTTCAGCGATAAAATTAGCCACATCGGGATCAATACCGAAAGATTGTTTGCCTAAAAGAGATTCTCCGCTTAATTTCAGTAATATCCTTTTATAGACGGTTTTTTCTTTTTTCCCGGGCATTTATTTTTTAATTTCCTCTCCCAGCTGAAATCTAGCAAATCTCCGAATAATAATATTCTCACCGGTTTTGGCAATCATATTATTAACAAGCGTCTCTACATTAATATCCGTATTTTTTATGAATTTCTGCTCTGTTAAACACACATCTTCATAAAATTTCTTTAATTTCCCCTCTATTATTTTATCCCATATTTTTTCCGGTTTTTTTCCCTCGCGTAACTGACTACGGTATATTTCCTTTTCTCTATTTAAAGCCTCCGGCGGAATTTGATCCGGCCGGACATAAAGCGGATTAGAGGCGGCAATGTGCATAGCAATATCCTTGGCCATTGCCTGAAAATCCTCAGTTTTAGCCACAAAATCTGTTTCACAATTTATCTCAACCAAAACACCGATTCTACCGCCCATATGAATATATGAAGCTATGGCACCATCTTTGGCCGCTTTCGAAGATCTTTTTGTTGCCGCAGACAATCCCTTTTTCCTTAAAATATCAATGGCTTTTTCAAAATCCCCACCTGCTGACGTTAACGCCTCTTTGCAATCCATCATGCCTGTGCCTGTTTTTTCTCTCAACTGTTTAACCATTGCTGACGATATTTTCAATTTATTTCCCTCCCTAATATTTTCAACAAGAACGTGTCTAATTATTTATATGACTTACCGCTATATTCTTCTGTGTCCTCGGTCTTTCCTTCCATTTCTACGCTTTCAGGAATATCGGATTCTGCCCTTTTCTCTTCGAGAGCCGCTCCCGATTGCTTATTAGATTCGGCAGATAGCTTTTCTTCAAACTGCTTCTTTCCTTCTAAAACCGCATCGGCAAATTTAGAGGCGAACAGCTTTATCGCCCTGATAGCATCATCATTTCCGGGAATGACATAATCAATATCATCGGGATCACAATTCGTATCTACTATTGCCACTATGGGAATTTTTAATTTTTTTGCTTCTTTAATTGTTATATGTTCACGATTAGGATCGACAACAAAAACAGCCGCGGGATGCGATTTCATATTTCTGATTCCTCCTAATACATTTTCCAGTTTTTCCTTCTCTTTCTGCAGCATGGTTATTTCCTTTTTGGGAAATGCCTTGATAGAATCGTCGGCAAACATGCCGGTTAAAGTATTTAAACGGTCAATGCTCTTTTTTATCGTAAAGAAATTTGTCAACATACCCCCAAGCCAACGCTGATTTACATAAGGCATGCCGCAACGCATAGCTTCTTCTTTAACAGCTTCCTGTGATTGCTTTTTAGTTCCTACAAAAAGTACATCTTTCCCCTGACTAACAATATCGACGATAAAGTTGTAAGCAGTTTGAAACATACCTACTGTTTGTTGCAGATCAATAATGTAAATATTATTTCTCGCCCCAAAAATATACGGTTTCATTTTTGGGTTCCACTTGTTGGTCTGATGCCCGAAATGGACACCCGCTTCCAGTAAAAGTTTCATTGAAATTGCAGACATAGTTTTCTCCTTATTTTGTTTTTTCCTCCATCCTTTTCAACTTGCACGGTACACTTTTTAAAAAAGCAACATACCGGCAATCCAAGGATGTGTGAAATTTGGCTCGCGGCAATTAACATAAATAATCTAAATGATCAAGCGCTAATCACGGGTATGAACCCCTCTCGTCTCTATTTAAGTCGAATAATCGGCGTTTATTTTCACATAGTCATAGGAAAGATCAGATGTGTAAACACAATATGATTTATCTCCGCCCCCTAACCAGATGCGCACATCAATTCGGTCTCTTTGAAAGATTTCTCTCAATTTATTTAAATTTAAATTCGTTGGTGAATCCTGGGAAAATACCAATACATCTCCTATTGACAGGCTTACTCTTTCCTTTTCCAGAGGTATTCCTGACGAACCAAGGGCAGCTAGTATCCTCCCCCAATTGGGATCTTCTCCAAAAAACGCCGTTTTGACTAAATTGGAGTTGGCAACGGCGTAAGCCGCACGGCGAGCATCAGACCTGGACTTTGCTCCTTCAACATTTATAGATATAAATTTAGTTGCCCCTTCACCGTCCCGGACAACTGCCTGGCAAAGTTCCATTAAAACATCGGAAAGCATATCGCGAAAACGCTGCAGCCTGGCCTGAGCCCTTTCCAGGGGATTATTGCCAGCTAAACCGTTAGCCAATATAATCGCCATATCATTGGTGCTCATGCACCCGTCAACGCTAATGGAATTGAAAGTGTTATCGATGGCCTGATGAAATACCGTATTTAAGGCTTTGGAATCAATTAAAGCGTTGGTCATTACATAAGTCAGCAAAGTGGCCATATTGGGCTCGATCATACCGGCGCCTTTGGCTATGCCGCAAATGATAATGTCTCTTGCTCCGACAATTCCTTTCCTTATGGCTATTTTCGGATATTTATCGGTGGTCATCATCGCCGTTTCCGCATCTTCAATGCCAAACCCATTCAACCCCTTGACCAATTTGACCATACCGCCGGCTATCTTTTTGACTGGAAGTCTTTTCCCAATAACCCCTGTCGAACCCATCAAAATAAGTTCTTCCTTAATCTTCAATTGGCCGGCCAATGCAGCCGACACACTTAAAGCATCCTTATAACCTTCTTTACCCGTTGCCGCATTGGCACATCCGCTATTGGTAATTATAGCCTGGGCTGTTCCTTTTTTAACACGCTCGGCGTCAATTAACAGCGGCGCGGCTTTAAAAGAATTCTTGGTAAATACGGCCGCTACCCTCGCCGGAACGGTTGAATAAATTAAAGCGAGGTCCTTCTGATCCGAATCTTTAATGCCTGATGAAATTCCATTGGCCAAAAAACCGGGAACGCTGATTCTATTTTTGTTTTTTTGCATGAAGCCTACTCCTCTATTGAATAACTCAAGCGCCGCAGCATTTTTTATATTTTTTACCACTTCCACAGGGACAAGGTTCATTCCGTCCGACTTTACCGCTTTCATGTTTAATTATTTGTGCGGCAGGCATATCTTCTCCGCGGCTTAAAACGTAATCCTCTTTTTGTTTTCGCCTGATATTTTCCACTTCGTCCTCTCTCTGTATTCTAACCAAACAGAGTTTTTCCAGTGTGTCCATTTTAATATAGAAAATCATTTCCATGAACATTTCGTAACCTTCACGCTGATACTCTCTTACGGGATCCTTTTGTCCGTAACCACGCAAGCCAATCCCTTCTCTTAAATGATCCATGGCCAACAAATGTTCTTTCCAGTGATCATCGATTGCCTGAAGCATGATTACTTTCATCAAGTAATCCATTAATTCTTTGCCGAAATTTTTTTCTTTTTCGCGTAAAAGATTTAGGACATTTTCAATTATAACTTCTCGGATAGGCGGAGCGGAAGCTTTTTGGTCTGAATTAGCCAGATTAAGCTTTAAATTGAATTGCTTAAATATAGCGTCATCAAGTCCTTTAAAATTAAGGTCATCGGCATGACTTTTTTCATCTATGTATTCGGATAAAAGGTCGTCAACTATTTCTTCAACCATTTCTTCAATATCTGCCCATAAGTTATCTCCGCGTAATACTTTTTTTCGCTGTTCATAGATAACTTTTCTCTGTCTGTTCATCACATCATCATAATCCAAAAGATGCTTGCGGATATCAAAATTTTGTCCTTCCACACGCTTCTGGGCATTTTCAATAGCACGGGAAATATACTTATGTTCGATCGGCTGATCTTCCTCAATACCGATCCTGTCCATAATCGACGATATTCTATCAGCCCCAAATATACGTAGTAAGTCATCCTGCAAAGAAAGATAAAAGCGGGAAGAACCGTCATCGCCTTGACGTCCCGAACGGCCTCTTAATTGATTGTCGATACGGCGGCTTTCGTGACGTTCTGTACCTAAAATATGCAGGCCGCCTATTTCGGCAACCTTTTCGCCTAAACGAATATCCGTCCCGCGACCAGCCATATTGGTAGATATGGTAACCATACCCGGCTGTCCGGCCTGAGCTACTATTTCGGCTTCTTTTTCATGATTTTTAGCATTCAATACATGGTGCTTAATGCCGGCACGGGTAAGATATTTACTTAACAGTTCTGATTTTTCGATGGAAATAGTTCCAATCAGTACCGGCCTTTTCGCCTTATTCAGAGCCCTGACTTCTTCAATAACAGCCTTAATCTTTTCATTTTCAGTTTTATAAATAAGATCATTATTATCTTTACGAATCATTGGCATATTGGTCGGCACAACAATAACATCCAAATTATATATTTTTTTAAACTCCGCCGCTTCTGTATCCGCGGTTCCTGTCATACCGGCCAGTTTTTTATACATTCTAAAATAATTTTGAAAGGTTATTGAAGCCAGTGTTTGATTTTCTCTCTCAACTTTTACTTTTTCCTTGGCTTCCAGCGCCTGATGCAAACCATCACTGTAACGCCTTCCGGGCATAACTCTTCCGGTGAACTCATCAACAATTATAACTTGCCCATCCTTCACGAGATAATCGACATCCCTTTTGAAGAGAGTATGGGCGCGCAGAGCTTGATTTACATGATGGACAATTTCAATATTTCGCGGCTCGTAAAGATTTTGCACATTTAAAAATCCCTCAATATGTGCGACTCCTTCTTCCGTCAGAACAACCGTACGGCTCTTTTCATCAATCGTATAATCTTTATCTTTCTTTAATCTCGGAATTAACTGGTTTATTTTATTGTATTTATCCGTTGATTCTTCCGATGGGCCGGAAATAATCAAAGGGGTTCTGGCTTCGTCGATTAGAATACTGTCCACTTCATCGACTATGGCATAATTAAATTCTCGCTGAACGTAATCCTCAAGATTGAACTTCATATTATCGCGAAGATAATCAAAACCAAATTCGTTATTAGTGCCGTAAGTTATGTCAGCGTGATATGCTTCTCTTCTTTCATCATCATCCATGCCGTGAATGATCACTCCCACACTTAAACCCAGAAAGTGATAAATCGGCCCCATCCATTCTGCGTCTCTTTTGGCCAAATAATCATTTACAGTAACAACATGGCAGCCTTTTCCTTCCAACGCATTAAGATATAGCGGCATGGTTGCCGCCAGTGTCTTTCCTTCACCTGTTTTCATCTCGGCAATCGTGCCTTCATGTAAAACAATTCCTCCGATTACCTGAACATCAAAGGGACGCATTAATAAAGTGCGGCGCGATACTTCTCTGGCTACGGCAAATGCCTCCGTTAGAATATCATCAAGGCTTGAACCATTTTTCAACTTTTCTTTGAAATAAGGAGTTTTCGCTCGCAATTCTTCATCAGATAAAGCCATCATCATCGGTTCAAATTTATTTACTTCATCCAACAGGAATGAATATCGCTTCAATTCACGATCATTCTTAGTTCCCACAATTTTTTTCAATATCATTTCGATCATCGATCACCTT
>DLME01000165.1:8701-9054 GCA_002479215.1 Syntrophaceae bacterium UBA7544 | reverse complement strand
GTGTTCAAGATAGTTGGGCGAAGTTGGCTTCTTTTCATGTCGCGCGGTATTACGACTATTGCCTCTAATTTGCCGCCTTGCCTCGTTTCAATTATTTTTATCGGTTGAATTGCATCTTTAAATTGGGATGTTGGTATTTTGTCCAAATCTGAGGCATTCGCAAGAGATGAGATACAAAAAATGTAAGTACAACAAAAAAGACATAATGTTAGAAATGACCGTTGAGACATGACAGGTGTACCGGCTTTCATAAGATGAATCCCCCTTTTATCAAGACGACATAACCGACTATAGACGACGATGCCGTCTTTTTTATTCAAATTCATTTTATTCGCCTAACAATTAATATACGA
>DLME01000165.1:0-8651 GCA_002479215.1 Syntrophaceae bacterium UBA7544 | reverse complement strand
AACAATTAATATACGAACTTCGCTTTTTCCGATATTTTCCACAAAAATCTAAATCAACAAAATATAATAGTCAAGATTATTATAATATGAAATCAATGACTTTATACCTGAAGTAGTTTCGCATATTCTGGTAATAAAGAATAAAAGCGAACTTCGTAAAATAGGGGAAATTTGTCCAACACTACTACAAAATAAATTTTTCGAGTAAACAACTAAGAGAGATTTTACTTATTATAATTAGTTGTTTTTCATTTTCCCTTAAAATCCGGCGGCCTTTTTTCGATAAAGGCAGTGACGGCTTCTTTTAAATCATCTGAAGTCATGAGCACCATATTTTTTTGTATCGCCGCAGCCATGCCGTCCTTAACATTGGCATAACGGCTGTAGTTTAAAACTTCTTTTGTACAGCGAATGGCCAGCGGCGCATTTTGGGCAATCTCTGCCGCTAATTTTTTCGCGGCCGCCATCAGCGCGTCTTTATCCTTGTAAACGGCATTGACCAAGCCCATTTTTTCGACTTCCCGCGCGGGATACTCGGCGGCAGTATAGGCCATTTGCCGGGCGAATCCTTGGCCGACTATTAACGGTAATCTCTGGAGTACGCCCATGTCGGCGACAAAACCGATCGCCGCCTCTTTGAGGCAAAAGCTCGCGTTTTCAGAGCAAAGACGGATATCGCAGGCGGAAATTATATCCAGTCCGCCACCGATACAGCGGCTGTGTATGGCCGCGATCACCGGTTTGGGGCATTCCTCTATAGCATTACAGCAATCAAATAAAGGCTGGGATCTTTCCACGGATTCGATCACACTTTTGGCCGTTCCATTAAAACCACCCGCCGCTTCTTTCAAATCAAGTCCGGCGCAAAAAATTCTGGCCTTGCTGGTGAGAATAATCGCTCTTACTTCGTCCATAGCACCCAGCTTTCTGAAAACATCGGCAATCTCGGAGGCAAATTCCAGACTCAATGCGTTCAGGCTTTCCACCCTCGCTAGGGTTACCTCGGCAATATAATTTTTGATTTCCAATTCAATAAACTTATATTTCATATATCCTCCTTCAGGATTTTATAGCCTCAATATGAATTTAATATTCTAAATTTGGTATTTTGTCCAATTAATATCTCATTCTTAAAACCTTGCTTATTATAAAATATATTGTATATTCAAATACCTAAGATGTCTGATGACGTGGTTTGCAATTAAACAATAAAAAAATCGGACTACCGGTCAAAATAGTTTGAATTCAAAAATTATTTTTGGTAGGGTGAAACTCTCATTGGGGACGAATGATTTGTACTGGAAAAATCAAACTGTGTCTTTTTGGTATTTGATTGCATAAGGTTGTTTCCGTTCGGTATTGATTGCGGAAAAAATCGTTAGACCCTCGCTTCGAGAATATGTGTATGTTTTAGTGAAAACTGCTCCTGAATATTCCCGATGATGGTATCCTCTCCGTGAGATTAGTTTCTTGCGAAAATATCTATTGTCCGGTGATGGATTTCCTTTTTCAGGGATTATTTTAGACAGAAATAACCATAAAATAAAAATCATAGAAAGGATGGGAAAAATGAAACTCGAAGATGTAAAAAATGTATGTGTAGTTGGTGCCGGCAACATGGGTCACCAGATTTCTCTTCTTTGCGCAATTCACGGTTACAAAACAAAGTGTTCGGATGTTGTACCGGAAATGCTCAAGAAGGCCGATAATTTTGTCAATAACTATCTTCCCGGAAGGGTGGAGAAGGGAAAAATGACAAAAGAGGTAGCTGAAGCAGCGCGCAAAAATATTTCTTTTACTTCTGATATGAAAGAAGCCGCTAAAGACGCTGATTTTGTAATCGAAGCGGCCACGGAAGTTCTTGCGCTGAAAAGAAAGATATTTGCCGATCTGGATAAAATCGCTCCTCCTCACGCCATTCTGGCAACGAACAGCTCGTTTATCGTGAGCTCCCGTATTGCCGATGCTACCAAGCGGCTGGACAAAGTCTTGAATATGCACTTTTTCAATCCAGCGCTGGTGATGAAGCTTGTGGAAGTCGTCAGAGGTCCGCATGTGTCTGAGGAATCCGCCAATCTTACGATGGATTTTTGCAAGAAATTGGAAAAGGTTCCGGTCCTCATTAAAAAGGAAGTGGATGGCTTCCTGCTCAACAGGATTTTCCGAGTAATTTCCAGAGAAGCCCTATGGATGCTGGATATGGGTGTTGCCTCCGCGGAAGATATCGATAAAGCCTGTGTTTACGGGGCAGGCCATCCAATGGGTCCCTTTCGGCTGAATGATTTAACCGGTATCGATCTCACCTACATCATGAGTATGGAAGGCTTCAGAAAATCAGGCAATCGCGACGATCTTCCCTCACCTAGTGTTGTAGAACATTATGTTAAAGGTGAATACGGAGAGAAAACCGGCAAGGGCTGGTACGAATACAAAAAACCGGAAAAAAAATAGGCGTATGAATACTGCCTTTCCGGAAGTTGGAACGGTGATATTTTAAATAAAAGGGAATGGGGATCGCAGAAACGCTATCCTCATTCTCTTTCCAAACTTATCCCCAAGATGATTTTGTGCGTGTTATCCGTGGCGATTACCGGAAAGCAAAAAATGTTTTTGTGAAAAAATAATAAATAGTGAGGTGGAATATGAGTAACAGAGAAGTTGTATTAGTTGACGGAGTGCGGACGGCATTCGGCACTCTGGGACGAACACTAAGGAACTTTACGATGGAAGAATTGGGTGGTTTAGCCATTAAAGGGCTGTTGGCAAAAACCAAAATAGCCGAGAAGGGCACAGTGGACGCGGTTTTTGCGGGATCGGCAATCGGCGGGACTTCTGCTCTTAACCCGGCGCGTTGGGCGACATTAGCCGGCGGACTTCCTGAGAGCACTTCGGCTTCCTATGTAGAGATGCAGTGCGGATCGGCAATCGATAGCATTAACCACGCGGCATGGAGAATTCTTGCCAATCACGCGGATATCATGATTGCCGGAGGCATGGAATCTTATAGTCAAGCATGTGCCAAATTTTCTATGGCGACAGAGCCATTTCGGATGATTCCTCCGATGCCTATCATGTCATCCCTTTCCCCAACTAAAGATCCGGCGACAATGAACATGGGGATGACGGCGGAGGCCCTGCAGGTGATGTACAATATATCGCGTCAGGCGCAGGACGAATTCGGTCTGCGCAGTCAGGTTTTAGCGAAAAAGGCCATCGATGCCGGATATTTTGTTGACGAGATTATTTCGGTCATGGTTCCTCAGGGGAAAAAGAATCCTCCCCTCGAGTTCAAAGTTGACGAACATCCGCGGATGACTTCCATGGAAGCGCTGTCGGCCTTGCTGCCCGCCTTTATAAAAACCGGGACTGTAACAGCCGGAAACGCTTCCGGGCGCAATGATGGGGCTGCCTTTGTCCTCATGATGACCATGGAAAAAGCCAAGGCACTGGGTTATAAACCGATGGCGAAGTGGCTTGCCGGCGGTGATTACGGTGTCGATCCCAAAATCATGGGGATTGCTCCTGCCTATGCAGTTCCTCTGGCCTTGAAGCGGGCGGGCTTAAAACTTTCCGCTATGGACGTTATGGAATGCAATGAAGCCTTTGCCGTGCAGAACCTGGCGGTTGTCAAAGAACTCGAAAAACAGACCGGGGAAAAGGTTAATATGGACAAATGGAATCCCAATGGCGGAGCCATTGCCTTTGGTCATCCCAACGGAGCCTCGGGAGCCCGCATTTGCATATTCACCATGAAAGAACTCATCCGCAAGGGTGGGAAGTATGGTGTTTTCAGTTCCTGCTGCGGCGGCGGCTTGGGTGTAGCGACGGTTATTGAAAATTTGCAGAAATAAAAAAATAGCAATTGAGTTATTAATTATTTTTGCGCTTGTTAAAACATGAGCTCTACAAAATGTGTGTTTCCAATATCTCCGTGGCGGTGTCAGCCACGGAGATATTATTATGGATTGCTAAAAATCAATGGTAACAAGCGGTATTTAGAAATGAGGGAGAAATATTGCGGAAAATAATTAAGTGTTCCCGGAATTACACACGATTCTACTCGCCAAGGGCTTTTCTTATTTTACTTAGCAGATATTCAGTTTCGAACGGTTTTACAACGTAATCTGCCGCACCCATCTCTAGCGCTTTCTGCCTGATCTCTGCATTAGCGACACCGGTAATAAAAATTACAGGGGTTATGGCGGTCAAAGAGGATATTTTTAAATTCTCAAAAATATGTATGCCACTACGTACGGGCATCATGATATCTAAAAGAATTAAATCGGGTTTTTCTTTATGGGCTGCTGCTATGGTCTGCATCCCATCGAAAGCTACAATAACCTCATAATTATTAGCCTTCAGTATAGAAGTCAGAAATGATACAGTACCTTTATCATCATCTGCAATTAATATTTTTTTCGGCATAATTTATTGCTCCTTCTATTTCAATAGCATGATACGTCTGCCCATAGTAGAAAAATCATGTTCTGCCAAATAGTTACCAGAGGTAGCCTTTTGGGTTAGGATAGTTTACAGCAGCTCTGGCAGCTTGGGGATGTCCTAATGTTCATTACTTAGGTCATAGATAAATTTTCCTACGAGGGCTAACCTTAAAGACTTAATCTTTTATTATTAAGATTATAACAAATAAAAATCCCCGTCAACATAAGAAAAAATAATTGTAAAAAGCACATAAAATGTCCGGTTAAAAAGTTATCAGTAAGTGGTGATAGATGAGACGGGGAGGGTAGGGTTTCTTGGCAATTTTCAGGAAAAGCTTCATAGGATCGTTTGGAGTATGGGCGTTGTAGAAGATGATGATAGTTGTGTTCCGCTGGGATGAGAAATAGCTTAAAAATTCAACCGTATATGAAAAGGCCACAGGATTCGCCCCATGGCCTTCTTTGTGGTTCTTAAAGATTATTACTTAATTCATCCGGCAGACAAACCGCCTCTCCGGTAAATCACCTTGAGATGCAAAAAAACCAATAACTTAGAATGAAAAGAGAACTCCTACATTAACGCCGTACTCATTGGCTGTGCTCGACGGCTCATAAAAGCCATACTGATTTACATCACTTGCTGCAAATGAACGGTATTCGTACCATGGTGTTACTGAAATTCCAATGTTATTGGTGAACTTATAGGTAACAGGAATTTCCGCGTAGAAGCCGATTCGGTTGCCTAAAGTGAAACTCATGTCGGGGCCAAAGTAGCCGCCTGCTGTTTTTGATAAGTAAGCGGTCGCTGTGCCGTAAACCATGAAATTAGCCGCGACAGAGGCGGCTATATTCAATTTTTCAGTTATATTGTAATCGGCTTTGATTCCCACGGGAATATAGTTCCATTGATAAAATTCTTCATAAGTGAAAGTGCCGTCAATATAACCGGGGTCACCTCGCTGCCAGTACTGGTAACCGTAGCCGAGATAAGGAATTAACAGGAAACTTTTGCCTATGGGTATGGCGTATCCAATATTTGCTTCAAATTTTAACATCCTGGCTGATTCATTCGTATACTTTAACGGCGTACCGGACGGCTGACTTGCTCCATCATAGGTTATATCAGCAGCCGCATAGCTTAAAAATACTTTTGCATATATTGAGGACTTCTTTTTAAAAGTATAATCTAAATATACACCCGGCAACCATCCGTATTCCGTACTTTTGGCGGGCATGACCAAATCTTCTTTATAATCAAAGTAAAAATAAGTCAGGCCCAACTTGATGGCTGACGGATTTTCAACCGGCGCCGCATTTTCCGCCATTAACGGAGTGCTGCAAAAAAGAAAAAGTATTATTACTAAATTAAAAATGAAAAGTGGTTTAAATGTTTTTACCATAATATTTCCTCCTTTTTTATTTTTACCCTCTATCTGAGATATTTTGCTTTCAGGTAACCTTGCGTATTAAAAAGCATAAAACCTTAGGCACGTCAACCTATTTCCTCAGGATTTTTTATAGAGAGAGTTTTTAGCGATGTATTGACGGACTTTATCCGGCGTAAGATATCTTATAGATTTATCATCTTTGAACATCTCTTTCATCCGGGATGAAGAAATGTCCAAAAAGCTTACATGACGGAAATATATGGTGTGACCGGTCGGACCTCTAAATCCGTCAATTTTTTCATCGTAAGTAAATCGTGCGGCAAAGTCTTTCGGTAAGATGCCGTCCAATTTCATATTTTCATATCCGGGACGTGTCATTACGGCAAAATTGCACAACAGCAGAAGTTTCTCCCAATCTTTCCATGTCGTAACCGCTTGAAAAGCATCCTGCCCGACGATGAAGTATAGTTCCAAATCCTCCATGTACTTGTTAAGAATATATTCCACTGTTTCCACGGAATAAGATTTACCGGCGCGTAAATTCTCCACATCGGAAAAAGAGAAATTAACATTGCCTTCAATTGCCAGACGAATCATTTGCTCACGATGGTAAAAAGAGGTGATTTCGGCTTCCAGCTTATGCGGCGGCCGCGATGACGGGATAAAAATGATGCGGTTTAAATTAAAGATTCCCAGCATTTCTTCCGCGCCCCTTAAATGTCCGAAATGAATCGGATCAAAAGTTCCTCCCAAAAGTCCCCATTTCATGTTCGCACCTGTCCGTTGCCGTAAATTATAAATTTTGTTGTTGTCAATTCTTCCAGTCCCATTGGTCCGAAGGCATGAAGCTTTGTCGTGGAGATGCCAATTTCCGCGCCTAATCCCAACTCAAAGCCGTCGCTGAAACGCGTGGAGGCATTGACCAGCACGGTTGAAGAATTGACCTCGTTTAAAAAGCGTTGAGAATTGTTATAGTCGTTCGTTATTATTGACTCCGTATGTAAAGAACCATACTTCTCAATATGAGCGATGGCTTCATCAATATTCTCCACAACTCTTACAGCCAGAATTAAATCGAGATATTCGGCAAACCAGTCATCTTCAGTTGCGGCTTCTATGTTTTTTAAGATCGCTCTTGTTTTTTCGCATCCTCTGAGGATGACACCTGCTTCTTGCAATTTTCCCGCCACCTGCGGCAAAAACTTGCGGGCGATGTCTTTGTGTACCAGTAAGGTTTCCATGGCATTGCAAACGCCCGGGCGCTGAACTTTGGCATTGAAGCAAATATTTACAGCCATCTCCATATCGGCCTGCGCGTCAACAAAGATATGACAGACCCCCTTGTAGTGTTTGATTACGGGTATTTTGGATTGGGCAACCACGGCCCGAATCAATTCTTCTCCTCCGCGGGGAATGATTAAATCAATATATTCATCCAACTGTAGCATCGCCGATACGGCTTCGCGATTAGTCAGAGGAATTACTTGAATTGCTGCTGCGGGCAAGGAGCTTTTGCGCAAAACCTCTTGCAGGATGGAGGCGATGGCCAGGTTGGAATTAATTGCTTCGGAACCGCCCCGTAAAATTACTGCGTTTCCCGATTTGAGGCAAAGGGCGGAGGCATCAACCGTAACATTGGGGCGCGATTCGTAAATGATGCCGATAACTCCTAAAGGAATGCGCATCCTGCCCACCAAAAGACCATTGGGACGGCGCCACATGGAAGTTATCTTGCCTACGGGATCGGGAAGCGCGGCTACTTCCCGTAGTCCTTGAGCCATTAATTCAATTGTAGCTTTTTCCAGAGTGAGGCGGTCAATCATGGCCAGGGAAAGTCCTGATTGCTTAGCTTTGGAAATATCCTTGGCGTTTTCGGCCAGAAGAAAATCACGCTTGCGGTCAAGTTCAACTGCCATTTGCAAGAGGGCATTATTTTTGGCCGCCGATGTTACACGGGAAATATTTCGCGCCGCAAGTCGTGCGTCTTGGGCGATTTGTTTTATTGAATTTTTTATATCCATAAAGTATCCTGATACCTAAAAAATAAATTTCTTGCATTTTTTCCAATTATTGATAAAAGCCGCCTCATTTAATGAGGGTTGGATAACTTTTTAAACATGATATAAGAAATTTACCAATAATCAATAATTGTCTTAATTTACAGGACAATAATTTTTGTGTCAAGACCTTTGCCGGGATAGAAAATAAATATGAATAGGATAAGAATTAAAGCTGGTAAGCGCGTTTACGAAATTATCAAGGATGGCGGCTTTGATTTAAATTCCGTTTCGACATATTATGGAGCGGCAGTAGGGCCGCGATGGTTAATTGCCAGCGGCTTTGATTTAACTCTCTTGAAAGGTGAATTTTTAGGCCGTTCCAGGGCTGTGAATTTAGTTGGTTCCTCCGCCGGAGCGTGGCGTTTTGCCGCGTGGTTACAACCGGAAGCTTCCCAATGTTACCAAAAACTTTTAGATGCCTATATAAATACAAGATACTCCCGAAAAGATAATCCTTCCAGCGTGTTGGGAAAATTTACCAGCCTTGTCAATGAATATTTAGAAGATGATGCGCTGCCTTTTGCCTTAGCTAATAAAAGGTATCGGTTAGCTATAATTACTGCCCGGTCACGCGGCCTTGTTGCTTCAGAAGTTCAATGGTTACAGAAATTAGGTTTGGTAGCTTGTTATTTATTTAACCGCATCAGCCGTAATAATATTTATCATTTTGCGGAGAGGGTTGTGTTTTATAATTGTTCCATGCCGCCGTCCTTTTGTTTACAGCCGCAGTTCCGCGGCCGCTACGTAAGAATCAATGAAAT
>DLME01000060.1 GCA_002479215.1 Syntrophaceae bacterium UBA7544 | reverse complement strand
AACAGTGCCCGTATTTGAATTTCACCGCTTTTGGACTTTAATTTCCGCTTCATTTCTGCACGGAGGAATTTTGCATATTGCTTTTAATATGATGGCTTTATACCAATTGGGACCTTTCACCCTACAGATATTCGGATTTCACCGTTTCTTGATCATATATATTCTGTCTGGAATTGCTGGTTTTGCCGCCTCATTGCTGTTTGGTATTGCCTTCACCATCGGCGCGTCGGCTAGTATCTGCGGATTAATCGGCGCAATTTTATATTATGGAAAAAGCCGCGGCGGTTATTACGGAGAGATTATATATAAACAAGCCCTAGGCTGGATTATCGGATTAATAGTCTTCGGAATTATAGTCAGCGGCATAAATAACTGGGCTCATGGCGGCGGACTGCTCTCGGGGATACTTTTTGCTTTTCTGATGGGGTATAATGAAAAAAAACAGGAAACGGCAGGACATAAACTTTTGGCCTATGCCTGTATCTTAATTACGGCCGGTATTTTAATCTGGTCGGCTGTTTATTCCCTAATTTATGTTATCGCGCCTTCAATGCGTTCATAATTCATGACAGAAAAACCCAAAGAAGAAAACAAAAGATCTATTAGAGCATTTGCCTGGGCTTCTTTCTTGAATGATTTTGGTTCGGATATGATCTATCCGGTTTGGCCATTGTTTGTAACTTCCGTTATGGGAGCAAATATGGCCATGCTGGGATTGATTGACGGATTGGGTGAAACTTTCGTTTCCATCTCTAAAGCTGTATCCGGCTATATTTCCGACAGAATCAGAAAGAGGAAATTTTTTATATGGTCTGGTTATATTTTGGGTTCAATATCGCGATTTGGTTATGCGCTCGCCCCTAACTGGCAGTGGCTGATCCCCCTTAAAATATTAGACCGCTCCGGAAAAATCCGCTCCGCCCCCCGTGATGCGCTCGTTGCCGACATTTCCACTGATCAAAACCGCGGCGGCAATTTTGGCTTAATGAAGGCCATGGACAATTTAGGCGCAGTTTGCGGCATTGTCGTTTGCCTTTTGCTTTTTGAGCATATTGGTTTTACCAACCTTTTTCTCATTGCCGCCCTACCCTCTCTTGTCAGCGCTGCACTCATTTATGCATATATCAAAGAAAATAAAATTTCGGATAAAAAACTATTCGCTGATTTTACTTTCAAAGATTTAGACGCCAATTTTAAATTATTTCTTATTCTAAACTCTGTTTTTACACTAGGCGCTTTCAGCTATTCTTTCCTGCTTATTTTTGCTGGTAAAAGCGGCTTTAAAGCAACTTACTTGCCCATCTTCTATCTTATAATTACCGTAACGGCGGCGATTTTTTCTTTGCCCATGGGGAAACTATCGGACAAAATAGGAAGAAAGAAGTTAATGTATTTAGCTTTTATTTTATGGGCGGCAATTTGTATTAGTTTTATTTTATCAACCAATGCCATCGTCGTTATCACCGCTTTTGTCCTTTACGGTTTGCATAAGGCAGCGCTCGAAACCGTGCAAAAAACTTATACCTCGGAACTTTGTCCAGACTGTTTCCGGGCAACCGGCTTGGGTGTATTTCAAATGGCCATCGGCATTTGCGCCCTGCCCGCTTCATTGATTGCCGGTTTTCTCTGGGATAATATTAACATGCAGGCCCCTTTTTATTTATCTCTTGTCTTGTCCCTAGTCGCTTGCTTTATGCTTTTATTTGTAAAAGAAGATAGTTGTAACACTGGATAAAAAAACTGCCGATTAATTTTTCTTGACCAGTAGAAGACCCTTAAGATAGTGGCCTTCGGGATGTCCCAGCAAAACCGGATGATCCGGCCCTGCCGCTAATCTTGTTACCAATTGTAAATCAGCGCCGGCATCGCGCGTAGCACCAAGAACGATCTTGCCAAAAAGATCTTCCTCAATAAAATTGGAGCAGGAAAATGTCGCCAGGATTCCTCCGCGGACAAGATGTTTGATTGCCTGTAAATTGATTTCCTTATAGCCGCGTGCGGCTTTGGCCACATCCTTCTTGGCTTTGGCAAAGGCGGGAGGGTCAAGGATAATCATATCGAAACATTCTTGCGTATTGCGCAAATAAGTAAAGACATCCGCCTCTATTATTGGATAGTCTTCGGGAGAAAACCAATTGAGTTGTAGATTCCGTCTCGCCGTCACACAGGCAGGTTTGGATATATCCAAAGAAACGACTCGTTTAGCCCCGCCTTCAGCGCAATAAGCGGAAAAAGCTCCGGTGTAAGAAAAACAGTTTAATATGCTGGCATCACGGCTCAGAGCGCCTATTCTTTCTCTATTTACCCGCTGATCAAGAAAAAAACCCGTCTTTTGACCGGTAACAAAGTCAACCTCAAATTTCAACCCGTTTTCCATTATCTCCACAAGACCGGTTTCATTATCTCCGGAAACAAAACCAATCCTAGTTTCCAGCCCCTCCAATGAGCGTGACCGGCCTTCGCTTTTTTCATAAATCCTCGCCGGTTTTAATTGAGAAATGAGAGCATCTAGAATATGGTTTTTTTGTTTTTCCATCCCGGCGATCGCAATGGATAGAACCAAAGTCGAACCATAAACATCAACTATCAACCCCGGGAAACCATCACCTTCGGCATTGATGAGGCGATAAGCGTTTGTTTGTTCATTGATAATTCTGTGCCGTAATTTGCATGCGGCGAGCAGGAGGCTTTGCCAAAAATATGGGGTGATTTTTTCTTCACAGTTTTTCGTCAAGATACGCAAAGCTATATCTGTTCGAGGATTAAAAAATCCTAAAGCCAGAGGCTCACCCCCCGAATCTTTGGCTAAAACAATATCACCGGCAGCAGGCTTTCCCTTCACCGCAGCAATTGCGCCGGAAAATACCCACGGATGGCCGCGTAGCAGCGCCGCTTCGCGTCCCTTTGCCAAAATTATCTCTGGATAAATCATCTTTGACATTAAGTTTTAAACTATCTTTTCTAACTTGAAATTGCAAGGCACATTGTATTATAGCATTCAGTAGTTACATTCATTCGCTACAAAACCGCAAGGAGGTTCGAAAATGCATGCTGTCATCATGGCCGGCGGAAGGGGCACAAGGTTCTGGCCCCGCAGCAGAGAAAAGAAGCCCAAACATCTACTGGATATAATGAGTGCAAAAACAATCATTCAAGAAACCGTTGACCGCGTCAAGCCGCTGATTGCCCCGCAAAATATCTTGGTGGTGACAGGCAAAAAGCACGCACGTGAGCTAATCAAACAGCTTCCGGAAATTCCCCAAAAAAATATCATTATTGAACCGGAAGGTAAAAATACCGCACCCTGCATTGGCCTGGCAGCGTTGTATATACAAAAAAAAGTCGGCGATGATGTCATGGTTGTGCTACCTTCCGACCACGCCATTGGTGATTCCCGTAAATATACGGAGGTCATTGCGGCGGCGACACAATTTGCTGCAAAAGAAAACGCGCTGGTAACAATCGGCATTAAACCTTCCAGCGTTCAAACAGGCTTTGGCTACATTGAATATGGCGATTCTTTTCAGCATATAGGGAAGGAGGAAGTTTTCCGGGTAAAATCCATACGAGAAAAACCGGATTTCTCGCAAGCGCAAACATTTGTTCAAAGCGGCAACTTTTATTGGAACAGCGGCATGTTTATCTGGAAAGCCTCGATAATTTTAGATGAAATTAGCCGATGTCTGCCGGACTTATACTCCGGCCTGATGAAAATAAAAAAAGTTCTTGGCACTGCAAAAGAAGCGGTCACTATCCGTAGCGTTTATAAAAAGCTGACATCGATTTCTATTGATTACGGCGTTATGGAAAAAGCGGACAATATTTTTATGCTGAGAGGTGATTTTGGGTGGAGCGATGTGGGCAGTTGGGACGCGCTTTGGGAAATATTGGTTAAAGATAATAAAGGCAATGCTGTAACCGGCAGTAATGTAATTTTTGAAGATACGGAGGGTTCTCTTGTTTATAGCCCGCAAAAGCTTGTCGCTATCGTCGGAGCAAAAGATTTAATCGTTGTAGAAACAAAAGATGCCTTACTGATTTGTAAAAAAGGCCGCTCCCAGGATGTAAAAAAAGTAGTCGCAACTCTGGCAGCGGCAAAAACAAAGAAATACCTTTAGGTTTACTTTAAATAAACCGGATCGCCGTTGACATTAAACTTTCCTTTTTTAAGTTCATCAATAATAATATTGAGGGTAATCTTTTCGTCATCAAAGGTAATAATCAATAGATCATGCCCTTTATTCTCATGTTTCTTCACACCGTTAATTTTTTTCAGGATAGAACCTATCCTGGCATTGGAGTTTCAGGCGGAACAGCCGGGTATCGTCAGCTGCACAATTCTTTCTTCAGCCAAAGCAACACTAATAAATACCGATAAGAAAACGATTGTTAAAAATACACTTAATATTTTTTTCATCATCCACCCCATTCTTGTTTTCTGGCCTTATAATAACCCCAAATCACGTCAAGAAGCAAATACAATTTGCAATTGACAGGCAAAACTAAATTTGCAATAGAAACATGAATCACGGGTATGAACCTCAAAGCAGGCTTTGGAAACCGATTTCGCAGCAATCTGCGAGATATTATACCCTCCGCTTCGCGGGATATTTATATTGCCCCGCTAAGCTTCGCACGCGGGATTAATTCAACTTACCAATTCCGACGTGTGACCTTTAGGTTATACGTTTCGCTTTCGAAATTGGAGTTTCACAAATAAAATGCCCCTTAAAGCATTATAAAATCATGTCTATTTGTTCAACTGCAACATTTATTCTAGCTTCTGCCTCACCGCGACGACAGGAGCTGCTAAGGTCGGTAGGTTTGAAGTTCAAAACCATCCCCGGTCATGTCAATGAAGATTATATCAAAGGAGAAAGCCCGCAACAACATGTCCGAAGGCTGGCTCAAGAAAAGGCTCAACTAATTGCCCGAAAATATCCACGTACGTGGGTGCTGGGAGCAGATACAATTGTTGTCATTGACGGACTTATTTTAGGCAAGCCAAAAAATAAAACACAGGCAAAAGAAATGCTGAAAAAACTAAGCGGCCGTGAACATAAAGTATTTACCGGTTTTACTGTCATGCAAGTCGCCTCTAAAATAAGTCACTCTGATGTTGTTCAATCAGCGGTCAAATTTAAAAAGATCAGTGCCGCAGAATTGGATTGGTATATAGCCTGCGCTGAGCCATACGACAAGGCCGGCGGATACGCAGTGCAGGGGAAAGGGGCTTATTTCATAAAATCAATTCGAGGCTCTTACACCAATGTGATCGGCCTGCCGCTTTGCGAAGTTTTGGAAACATTAAAAAAATTAGAAGTGATCAGTTTCGGCTAGATTTAATGGTAATAAATATATCCGACAATATAAATACGATAAAACAAAGGATAGTTTCCGCTGCCGTAAAGTGCGGCCGTGATCCTGATTCCATTAAATTGTTGGCGGTGACTAAAACCATTCCCACCGAATATATCATCAAGGCCATTGACGCCGGTATCACCATGCTTGGCGAAAATTATGTTCAGGAGGCCAAAGATAAAATTACCGCCATTGGCAGCCGTGCCCGATGGCATATGATCGGCCATCTGCAGACCAATAAAGCAAAATATGCCGTCATCTTTTTTGACTATGTTCATTCCGTTGACCGCCTCGAACTCGCGCAGGAACTTGATAAAAGAGCAGGCCTGATTAACTGCAAGTTAAATGTTTTGATTGAAGTTAATGTCAGCGGCGAAGAATCAAAAAGCGGTATTCCGGCGGATAATACCCCGGCCTTAATTAAGCAAATATCCGGCCTGGAAAATCTGGCCGTGCGCGGATTAATGACTATGGCTCCATATTCCAATAATCCTGAAAATGCCCGTCCTTACTTTTCCGCTTTGAGAAATCTTCGTGATAATATCTCTCGTCAGCAAATTCCGGGAATCCAAATGGAAGAACTTTCCATGGGCATGACTGATGATTTCGCAGTGGCCATTGAAGAAGGAGCGACGATTGTCCGCATTGGCCGGGCAATATTCGGGGAGCGTAAATGATCTTGATGTCCAGGCACAAAAGATCTCCTGGAAGAAACATTATAACAAATCCGTCTAATCGAATACGGTTTCCGCAGTAAGGCCCACACCGCTAGCATTCTCAGTTTGAGTAAATACCGCTTTACCCATAGTTTTGTAAAGTTTTAGGCAGGTATCAACAACCGTCGAATCGTAAAGTATTCCCTTGTATTTGACTATTTCTTTAATGGCGACATCGACACCTAGAGCGGCCCGGTAAGGCCGATGGGAGGCCATGGCATCAATAACATCGGCAGTTCCTATAATGCGCGCCTCCATTAATATCTTATCCCCCTTTAATCCCTGTGGATAACCTGAACCATCCATCCTTTCATGATGTTGCAAAATAATTTCCGCTACCGGATAGGGAAACTTAATGGTTTTAAGAATATCATAGGCAACCCTACAATGTGTTTTGATTATCTCCATTTCCAAATCACTTAAATGCCCTGGTTTGGTTAATATTTCCGAAGGAACGGATATTTTTCCGATATCATGAAGAGCCGCGGCGACTCTAATGGCCTCAATTTGTTCTTTAGGCAGCACCATTTCTTCTGCTATTTTACATGATATTATGGCCACTTTAGCCTCATGACCGGAGGTGTAAGGATCACGGGTTTCCACGATTTTAGACATCGTTTTTACTGTGCCATCCAAAATCATTTGTGATTTTCCGTAACTCACCTTTAGTTCTTCGGCTTGGGCTAATAGATCTCTTGTCTTCTCTTTGACTTTATCTTCAAGAGTTTTGTTTAATTCCAGCAGATCGCTGTTTTGTTTTTTGGTTAATTCAACCAATCGTCTATTTTCCATCACCAGTTCTGTTTTGGAAAGTGATTCTTTGATATGAACCAGCAGTTCCTCCTCACGCCATGGTTTGGTAAAATAAAGATGGATCCCTCCTTTATTGATGGCATCAATTATGGCGTCGGTGTCGGCGTAACCGGTCAATAGTATGCGTACGGCGTCCGGAAAAATATCCTTGGCCTTGGAAAAAAATTGCACGCCGTTCATAACCGGCATTCTTTGATCGGAAATAATAAGGGAGAAAGGTTTTTGCGCTGCACGCAGCTTATTCAGGCCTTCCATCCCGTCACTCGCCGTGTGAATTTCGTAATCTTCGTCGGCCAGAATACGCTTAAAAGCATTAAGAATAGATTCTTCATCATCGACAATTAATATTGAATGCTTATGCTTTAAAGGTGCGATTGGCGCCAAAGTCATCTCATTATCCTTCCATACAAAACATTCTTACAGCTTTATTCGTCGAAGTCAATATACTCTCGCAAACTGATATATTGAACCTTTTAGAAGATTATGTCAAGATTTTGCTGCAACTGGAAATTCACAACTTCCGCATTATCTCCAGAGGCTTATTAACCACGGGTATCTTATGATACCCTCCGCCTGTGGCGGGATTAATTCCGCTTGCGCTTCAAACTGCACTCCGTTTGTTTTCAGCGAGTGTCATTGATTCGACTAACAACTATTACTGCACTACGCCGGTAATACTTGAGTCTCATTAAAAAAATACTCTTACGCGGAAATAATTTTTCTCAAAAATTGGCCGGTCGCTGATTTTTCTTCACCTGCCACTTTTTCCACTGTACCGGACGCAATAATTTGACCGCCGCCCGGCCCACCTTCCGGCCCAAGGTCAATAATATAATCGGCGCATTTAATCACATCTAGATTATGTTCGATTACGACGATAGTATTGCCCATATCTACAAGGCGTTTTAAAACATCCAGCAATCTTTGAATATCTGCAAAATGCAACCCAATGGTCGGTTCATCCAGAATATAAAGAGTGTTGCTGTTGATTCTCTTGCCTAACTCCCGGGCCAGCTTGATCCTTTGCGCTTCGCCGCCGGAAAGAGTGTTTGCCGACTGCCCCAAATGAATATAACCCAACCCGACATCGTAGAGCAATTGCAGGTGCGATTTAATCGATGAAATGTTGGAAAAAAACATTAGTGCCTGGCTTACCGTCATGTCTAAAACCTCGGCAATGCTCTTATCTTTATATTTGATATCCAGCGTATCTTGATTAAAACGTTTGCCGTGGCACATATCGCAAGTAACATAAACATCCGGCAGAAAATGCATTTCAATTTTAATTAACCCATTACCCTCACACGCCTCACAGCGGCCGCCTTTCACGTTAAAGCTGAACCGTCCCGGTTTGTAGCCGCGCACCCGGGCTTCGGGAAGATTGGTAAATAGATCGCGGATAAAAGAAAAAATTCCGGTATAAGTTACCGGATTGGATCGCGGCGTCCGGCCTATTGGCTGTTGATTAATCATGATGGCCCGTTCAATATCCCCTAAATCCGTAACTCTTCTGATTTTTCCCATTGCCCCGCGATGCTGGTTTAAGCGGCGCGCCAGCACCTTATAAAGAGTTTCCACAACCATTGTGCTTTTACCGGAACCGGATACACCGGTTACCGCTGTAAATACTCCTACTGGTATTTTAATATCAATATTTTTGAGATTGTTCTCACTGGCTCCTTCTAAAATAATATGCCGGCCGGTAATTGAGCGCCTTTTTGACGGCAAAGCTATGGATTCCTTGCCGGATAAAAATTTACCAGTGAGCGATTCATCGCTTTTTAAAATTTCTTCCGGAGGACCTTGAAAAACCACTTCCCCGCCGTTGGCTCCGGCACCCGGCCCCATATCTACAATGTGATCGCAAGCAATCATCATTTCGGCGTCGTGCTCTACAACCAGCACGGTATTGCCCATATCGCGCAGTTGCGTGAGGGTTTCGAGCAGGCGCTCGTTGTCGCGCGGGTGCAGCCCG
>DLME01000176.1:1084-3222 GCA_002479215.1 Syntrophaceae bacterium UBA7544 | reverse complement strand
TGATTGGTGGGACAAATGGCAGGTAGAAAACTTTAAAAAGAAGTTAATTTCATTCCACAGAAGATTCGGGCAACTTGAAGAAGAATAGAATATTTACAATTATTTATACTGATCCAGAAATGTGAGGTGAAGAATGGAAGCTTATTGTGTGAAGTGTAAATCTAAGAAAGAAATGAAAAGCGCCAAGGCCATCACCATGAAAAATGGGAAACCGGCAACCAAGGGTGTATGCCCAACGTGTGGCACAAGTATGTTCCGCATCGGCTCAGCCAAGAAATAGAATAGCTCTATTTTAAGTTATCCAGGTTAACCACTAATAATTATTGCGGATATTAATGTTCGGCAGTTAATTGTACCTTTTAACGACCATTTTGCTACTATTTACCACCTCTTATTGTCGAGTGGTATGGTAGTAATTTGTGTTTTTACCAGCAAATGTTCAGAGAAGCACACGCACTATAGCCCGATCATGCGGGTTAAAGTAATAACTTGTACCTAATTAAATGCCCCGGTCCGGGCCGGCCGTGTGTTCTTCGATCGTTTCATCTATTTCTTCATATCATCGATTGACAGGTTTCAGACTTTAATGTCTTTGAGCCGCCCAAAAATCTCAATGCTATTGGGTTAGCATTGAACACCTCGGGAGAATATAAACTCTGGCCACCGGTGAGATTACCGGTGCCGGTAGCGTAATTGCTGTCACCACTATAGACGGTCAGACTGACCAAATACCGATGTACCGGCAGAAGAAGATAAAAATGTCGAGGTAGTAACAGCATTTACAGTCTGGGTTACTACAGCACTGGTACTACATCGACATCACTGCCTGTACGACCTCTTCAGCCACACAGCGTCTAATATTGGAGAGGCTACAAACTAAAATAGTGGTCTTTCATGATTGTGTTGAAATACGGTGTCAACTTTCCTTTGAGTTTAGCAAATCCATTAACGTGACTTTGACGACATAGCTGCAATTCTGACGCCGGCACAATTCTGCCTTGAAAAAGAAAATGGCCCGGGAGGTTTGCCACGGGCCATTTTCTTTGAAGAGAGAACGACGACATCAATAACTGGGTCTAATCACATATGGGAACCCATCATGCCTTTCCTCCCCCCCCTTCCCATCATACCGCCCATTTGACCAAACATTTGTCCCATCAATTTCTGAACGCCATCAGGCCGATTCTTTAACCATTCAAGGATTTGCCCGGCTTCTGCTTGTGTGATAGTGCCCTTTTGAACTGCCTCTTGGATCCTATCCGTGACCATCTTTTCCATCCACTCTTTCCTGACGCTCTTCACAGCCGCTTCAACTTTCTCAGATGGCAGTCCCAATTTTGCAGCCACTTTGTTGATGAATTCTTTCATTTGATCTGGGCCTTTGTTGGTTTCGCCGTACATAACTTTCCTCCCATTTTCATTTATTTGCTTGAGTATAATTCCCGCAATATCAAAAAGTAATAAATAATTGAATGGAAAAGTAACAATTTCATCACAAATACTGCAAAAGGGTAACAGAAACATCCTTTCAGGTCAATGTGGTATTTTTCAGAAACGCCGTCACAAATCGCAAAATTACACTTTCACTTGATTAGAGAAAGAGCCACCTTGATCGTTTATTGAATCTGTTTCCTCTACGACTTGGTAATTTGCCACGGTGGCAGAAAGGAAGCAAGAACATAGTTTGCTGCCAGAAGTAGGGATGTTGCTGCGGGCATTCTGAATGGTAGCTGAAGGATTTGAATAGGAAGCTAAAGACGATTTAACCTCAATGCTGGAAATCCACCTCGGCATATTTGCACCAACGAAACTATTACTTAAGATCAGGCGTAAAGGATATCCCCTCTCCCATGTTAGGTTTTGCCCATCGACCTGGTAGGCCAAAAAGGCACTGCTATCCATAACGGTAGCAAGCGGCAATTGAGTGTAATACCCATCTAAACCGGTGATAACTACTTCAGTTGCTCCGGGGAGCACACCAGCGGCATTTAATATTGCTGATAATGGCACCCCAGTCCATTGATTGGTTTCATCTTCTTCCCCGGGACAGATAATTCTGCCGGTTTGAGTTGTGGAGGGATATGCCAGTATCTGCGCGTAGGATAGTGATAACGAGGTATTTACTGCTCCAGTTACAG
>DLME01000176.1:0-962 GCA_002479215.1 Syntrophaceae bacterium UBA7544 | reverse complement strand
GTAGAATTATCTACAGTTGGTGGTTCAGTGGTAGTCGTCGTGCTTACTGCAGGCGTAGGGGATGGTGCTGGCGTGGAGGTAGTGACGGCTGATGATTGAGTCGTCGCGGGTGTGGTTACAATTGTTGTCGCTTTACTCAAAGTCGATGGTTCAGTCGTTGTAGTCGAATTCGCCACCGATGAGTTAACGACTTTGGGCGGCTGGTTAGGAACCGTACTGTCTGCAAGCTGGGTGCAAGCGGAAACTAGCCACATCACGGTAGTGATAATGCCTACTCCAAACCCCACCACCAGTTTCTTATATTTGAACATCTTTTTCCCCACCTATATATGAGTCTACGTCATAATCATTCATCTATCAGTAATATTGGTCACTGTGTAACATAAATCACTATTGTCTTGGTGGGCTGCACTGAATGATTAGACACGATGAAACAGGTAGTTCAGGTGAGTTTGCATAATAGAAATTGAATAGCATCGTGAAGTTCACCGGAAAACCCTAAATCACAGATAACTAAAGGTTAGAATAGCGGCCTTGGGGAACCGTGCTGAATTGAAATGTCATGAATTTGTTACTTTTCAGAGTTTAATTTTATGACTATTTAAGGCAGCGAATTACATATTCAAAGACAAGGATGAATGTTTTGGGTGACCGTTCAATCTGTTTGTATTTCATAATTTTTCTCCAAACGGGCTGAAGTTTGGCATCACATTTGGGTTGAATATTGTGGATGAAATTCCATATAAGTTATAGTCATAATTCGCACCGTCAATTTTATATGACTGTACAGACGCATTCGGAGCACATTTTTGCGCCAATGTGATAAGCACGAAACGCAATCCTAATTCTTGACGTCGCCGAACTGTAAAACCCGCTTCAACCATAAATGTTTGAATCTCTTTACGGCTCTTGACTTTCTCCCTCCACAGCTTGGCGAGCAACATATTGTGATCAGCAAGGCA
>DLME01000246.1 GCA_002479215.1 Syntrophaceae bacterium UBA7544 | reverse complement strand
AGCGAAGCGTATAACCTAAAGGTTACACGTCGGAATTGGTAAGGTGAACAATCCTGCGAAGCGGGGGGGGTATTATAATATAATACACCGCAGCTTGCTTTGGGGTTCATATCCGTGACTCAGTCTTTACAATCAAGAAAATATTTGCGACCATTTAACTAATCATGAGCATATTGAATAGAAAGTTTTATGAGCGCGGTACGCTGGAAGTAGCGAAGGCGCTTTTAGGGAAAAAATTAGTGCGCCAAATAAATCGTCTTGAGCTTTCCGGGATGATCGTGGAAACCGAAGCTTACTGCGGTGAAACCGATAGCGCCTGTCACGCCCACCGCGGTAAAACACCGCGCAATGTCGTTATGTTCGGTAAGCCTGGTCAGGCCTATGTGTATTTTACTTATGGGATACACTATATGCTTAATTTGGTAACGGAAGCTGAGGGAAATCCCTGCGCTGTACTTGTGCGCGCTATAGTGCCTGTTATGGGAGTAAAGGAAATGGAAGCCCGTCGGAAGCGAAAAGGTTCCGAGCTCACCAATGGACCGGCAAAAATATGTCAGGCCTTAAACATTGACAAATCTTTAAATGGTTGGGATTTGACGTTGGGCAGTAAATTATGGGTCGAAAATTATAAAAAAATTCCTGCAAAATCAATTTTAACTACTCCCAGAATCGGCATAAACTACGCGAAAGATGAACATAGAGAGGCTCTATGGCGCTTTTTAGTTAAATCCCTGAAAGTATAATTAAAAATGAGGAATGTTTCATTGAAAAACTTGAGTTTTCCATAATATAAGCAATAAAATTTATGCCAGCTTAATTAAAAGCATACCTATCACAATACCGGTGATGCAAATTATTTTTTGAGCTGTACTTTGTTCTTTAAGAAATAAGATGCCTAATAAAGTTCCAAAGGCAACCGCTACTTCTCTCGCCGCTACAACATAACTGACCGGGGCCATTTGAAAGACGAAAAGGATAATGAGGTAAGTTCCCCCGGAACCCAGTCCTATGATCAAGGAATATTTTTTCATGTTCTTCATGGCCGATAATAATTCTTGCTGTTTATTTATCAGTATGTAAGGTGCCAAAAAAATTGTTGTCAATAATACCAGTCCGAATATGTAACCTAGGGGATGTATGATGCCGACTCCCTGTTTGTCGACAATCGAGTAGCCGATGATCATTATGGCAACTAATAGAGAAAAGAATATGCCGCGTTTTTGATGAATATTAGTAAGCCCAAGCAAAAGTGTGCCCAGGCTGATTAATAAAATGCCCACTGTCCCGACAGATGATATTTCTTCTTGAAGTAATAAACACGCTATTATAGCTGTACCGGCTATGCCGCTTCCTCTGGAAATGGGATAGACGACAGAAATATCCCCATGCTCGTAAGCTTTGGCGAGAGCGAAAAAATAAACAGCGTGAATTATTCCCGTTGCCAGAACAAAAGGCCATGCTTTCGATACGAATATCTGTTCGGGTGAAAGAAGAAACAGGAAAGGAATGAGTGCAGCTGTAGCGATTACTAAGCCAACCCAAATAACACTAAGATTGCCGGATGCTTTTTTTGCGGCAAAATTCCACAGAGCATGAAGAGTGGCTGCCAGAATAACTAATAGAAAAGCAAAAAGCGGCATGAGGTTAGTTTGGCCTTAATACCGTAATTTTTTTCTCGGTAAAAATCATTTATTTTGCGGTAAGCCCTTTTATCCGGTAATTAAATTCATAATTCAATGCACCGCTCCAATCACTTTGAAAAACTCCTTTATAGCGTGTGCTATAGACGGGACCAACCGGCTTGCCGTAAGTATAAAACCAATTAATGACAGGAGTGTCGGAAAAACCAAGCGCGATCCAATAAGAACCGGGCATTAGTAGAGGTTGTTCTCCGGTAAAGGCAAAGTCCAGCCAGCGGTAACCGGGTTTTAGCGAAAGCTGCGCCAAAGTTATCATTTCAGATGTATATAAAGGAACGCCGGGTTTTCCCTGGTTATCTTCAAAAATATCAATCCACAGCCAGCCTACATCGCCAAATTTATGCAGAGCCAAACCGCCTTTTTGCACTTTCACCGGTTTCTTTAAAACAAAAACCTGGGCATACTGTGTTGCCTTGGTCGTTACGTATTTGGCAGTTTCCACAAGAAAGTTACGCGACATTTCATAAGCATTGCTGCCGGTGGCAGTTGTCACGCGGGGAAAAGCAAAATCGATATTTTCCGGAAATTCCAGATTGCCGTAGATAAAAGGAACATTATAGCGTAACTCTTTCTTTTCCTTTTCAGGGATGACGATAGGCGGCGGCGGGGGAACTATTTCAATTTTTTTGAATTCAGTCTGGACATTTGGGCCTAAAAGAAGATTTTTCGGACCGTAAGCCTGACGAGTTCCCCGGACATTGACGGAATCAGAAAGAAAATTTGCACCGATTGTTTCTTGTAGTTTAGGGTTAGTGCGGGCATCGGAGCTTTGAAGCCAGCGGACCAACCCATCATTCTTTGTTTCGTTATTATCCATTCCGACTTCAATGCGGACAAAACGATTGGAAACGAAAAACTGCATGTTTTGCGGATCATAGGGAACCCATCCCTGATCAGGAAACCATACTTCAATCCAGGAATGTCTTCCTTGCCCCATCTTGAAAGTAAGGACACCTTTTTCCCAGCCAACATCAAAAGGTTGATTCATGGTAGCGCCATTGACGATACGCACGGGTATTCCCACGCTGCGTAAAAGAGCAGCCGAAAGATGGGAAAAATTTTGGCAGTTCCCCTTGCCCGAATGCAGTGCGTAAAGAGCATCATATTGGGCCGGAGGATTAACGTAACGAACATTATCCACTACCCAGGAAATAACCCGCTGCACGGCATCGAACTGGATT
>DLME01000299.1 GCA_002479215.1 Syntrophaceae bacterium UBA7544 | reverse complement strand
CATGAAAGTCAAGCGAACTTTACCGGATGTGGAGAAAAAATTTTCCGCCTTTTTCCGCGAAAACCGGCGCATGCCGACATACTCGGAAGCGGCTGAAATTATTGGCGTGCATTCCAAAAGTGTCGTCCACTTCTGGGTAAAAAAAATGCTGGCTTCCGGGCTTTTGCAAAAAGATGCCAAAGGCTTTTTATCGCCAGCGCGTTTATCGCTGGGCTTGCCTCTGGCTGGAGAAGTTTGCGCCGGTTTTCCCTCTCCTGCGGAAGAAGAATTGCGTGACGTTATTTCCTTTGACGAATATCTGGTAGCGCATCCGGAAACATCATTTCTGCTTTCCGTCACCGGCGATTCCATGATCGGCGAAGGAATAATGGAAAAAGATTTGGTGATTGTAGAAAGCGGCCGGGAGCCGAAGAACGGGGATATCATTCTGGCCGAAGTGGACGGAAACTGGACCATGAAGTATTTCCGCAAAAAAGGCAAAACGGTAACACTGGAGGCGGCCAATCCCAAATACCCCCCGATTATCCCGCAGGCGGAGTTGCGTATCGCCGGCGTCATTACCGCGGTTGTCAGAAAATATCATAAGTGATGGCTTTGTAAAATACCCTGACTCGAGGATGAAGACCGATACCCTAATAACCTGACGGGCACAAGAGGGCACACGATACCGAGCTGAAGCTTATTGGTTATCATTTGCTCGGGTTTTTTTGCCCAAAAGAAATTAATTTTAAACCAGGTTTCCAATCATATCTGGACACTTTTATTTCGTAACACGTTATGATTCAGCAACTCTTCAGTCTCCATTCCTGGCCGCGCGCAATTGTTCACATTGACGGCGATGCTTTCTTCACTTCATGCAAGGAAGCAATTCATCCGGAACTTAAAGGCAAACCGCTCATCACCGGCGGCGAACGAGGTATTGTGGCCTGCGCCAGTTATGCGGCCAAAAAAATGGGCATCAAGCGCGCCGTGCCGCTGCATGAAGCACGCAAAATCTGCCCGGGGCTGATCATCCTGCCTTCCGATTATGAAACTTACAGCCTGTTTTCACGACGGATGTTCAGCATTATGCGCCGCTTCACGCCTGATGTGGAGGAATGTTCGGTTGACGAAGCTTTCGCCGACATCACCGGCATGCGCCGCGCCCTGCACTCCTCCTATGAAGAAATCGCGCTCACGATGAAAAAGGAAATTGAAAGAGATCTAGACATCACCGTTTCTGTGGGCGTAAGCATTACCAAGGTGCTCGCCAAGGTTGCCTCTAAACACCAAAAGCCGGCAGGAATGACTGTCATCAACGGCAGAGAGATTCCCGCTTACCTACATGATCTGCCGGTGGAAAAGATCTGGGGGATAGGCCCCGCCACCACCAACTATCTGGCCAAGATGGGTATCCGTACGGCGCTGGCCTTCGCCCAACTCCCCGAAGAAACTGTGCGGAAAAAATTCACCAAACCGGGGGTGGAAATCTGGCAGGAGCTGCGCGGCGAATCGGTTTATGCGGTAACTACCGAAGAAAAAAGCTCCTACGCGTCCATCAGCAAAACCAAAACATTTGCTCCGGCAACGTCGGATGCCGAATACCTTTTCGCGCAACTGATGCGCAATATGGAATCAGCCTGCATCAAGGCACGGCGCTACGCTCTGGCGCCGCAAAAAATTGTGGTGTTTCTGAAGAAGAATGATTTCGATATGATCGACAGCGAAGCAGTTCTTTCCCATCCCTGCGCCTGTCCGCTGGAGTTTGCCGGCGTCATCCGCGAGCTTTTTTCGGACTGCTATAATCCACAGGAACTCTACCGCGCTACCGGCGTCATTCTGCTTGATCTCGCGCCGGACAATAACACCCAATATACTCTTTTTGATAATCCCGTGCAGGCCGAAAAAATTAAAGATGTTTACGCCGTCGCCGATGAGCTGGGAGAAAAGTTCGGCAAGCACACTCTGCATCTGGGCAGCTCTCACCTGATTGAAAAACTCGGCAAAGGCCGCCGGGGCTCACCCACCGTGCGGGAGCAAACGATCCTCAAAGGCGAAACAAAGCGCCGCCATTTAGGTTTGCCGCTTATCCATGTAAAAACAAAAAATTAAAACTGCTTCTATAATTCCATTAAGTTGTCAAAAGCGATGTCCTGTCTTGTATAAATAATATGACTATTTTAATTCTTCAAACTTTTTATAAAATCCAAATAATACGTTGCCGTTTCTTGCGGTTTTTCCACCTGAGGTGCATGACCGCAACCTTTAATGATCACTGTTTTGTGATTTTTTAATCCTTTTTCGAAAACCGGAACGCTGGAAATATCGAGGATCCTATCCTGATCGCCCCAAAGAATTAAAGTTGGCGCTTTTATCTTCGGCAAGTTTTTTTCGAGGGAGAAAAAATCGGGATTAATTTCTTTGAGTTCCTTTTCATAAAAGCTGCGATTGTCTAAAGCTTTCTGGACGAACATCTTTTTAAGTGGATAAGGCAAACTGGGAGGATTAACAAAAACCAATCTCATAAGCCTCGGCCAATCACCGCTGTCTTTTAATACAAGAGGATTTTCGCCTTTTTCTATCAGTTTTATTACTTCGCTTTTTGGCAAAGACTTAACACCCCCGGCATCAAATAAACCAAGGCTGATGATTTCATCGGGATAGCGTACGGCATATGTTCCGGCGAAAAAGCCGCCCATGGAATTGCCGGCGATATGGAATTTTTTTAAATTGGTTTCTTGAGTGAATTTATGCAAATGGGACATTTGACTGTTTAGGTCATAAAGTTTATCCATGAACTGGGAGCTTTCTCCGTAACCCGGGATATCGGGTATCACTACATGGTAATCCTTGGTCAGATAAACGGCAAAACGAGTCCAGTTATCTTTATCACCAGTGTAACCGTGCAAAAGTAATATTGTCGGTCCTTTGCCGCCCTCCAAATAAACAATGTTATGATCATCAATTTTGATTTCTTTCTTGATCAGGCCAGCCTTGCTTCTGGATAAATCAATAATGTAACCGGATACTTTTTCGGGAAAAACATAGTAACAGGCAACGGCAGCCATGATTAATATCAATAAAGCAATTAAAATCTTTTTCATATTGACACCCTTCCTATTATCCCTATATAGAGTTCAATCACTTGTTTTACGTAGCACTAATTATGGATATAATCATTAATTTTATAGATTTTTTTATTCATTTGGACAGGTATCTGCCAATTATCATTAATAGTTTTGGTATCTGGGCTTATGTTATTGTGTTTCTAGTTATTTTCTGTGAAACCGGCCTTGTTGTTACTCCCATTTTTCCGGGAGACTCGCTGCTTTTTGCACTGGGCACCCTGGCCGCACTAGGTTCTCTGAATATCGAAGCCCTGTTGATTTTGCTTTCCATTGCTGCCATTGCCGGAGACACGGTCAACTATTCCGTTGGCCATTTTATCGGGCCGAAAGTTTTTCATTACGAAGACAGCCGTTTTTTCAAAAAAGAATATCTTCAGAAAACGCATGAATTTTATGAGAAGCATGGCGGAAAAACAATCATCATCGCCCAATTCATGCCCATTATCCGCACTTTTGCTCCTTTCGTGGCCGGTGTTGGCGCCATGAATTATTCTAAATTTATTTTGTTTAATATCATCGGTTGCATCTCGTGGGTTTGTCTTTTTCTTTGGGGAGGTTATTTTTTCGGCAACATCCCGGCCGTAAAAAGTAATTTTACAGTAGTAATTATCGCGATTGTTATTGTTTCCATAATGCCGGGATTCATTGAATACTGGAGACAAAAACATTATAATTCCGATAAGAAAGTTGGCACCTAATAATGAGAAAAAGTATGAGCACGAAATTTATTTATTTTACCATTTTTCTGACAACACTCTTTCTATCGGCATTTTCCGCAGAAGCAAATAACATAATAAAGATAGGCAGCGATGTGACCATAGAAGCGCAACAACGAATAAACAATGTAATTGTGGTCGGTGGTCAGATAACCGTTAACGGCCTTGTAGAAGGTAATGTGATCGCCGCAGTTGGATCGATTGTGCTTACGAACAAAGCTGTGGTGCGCGGCAACGTTGTTTGCGTGGGCGGAGTTATTGCCAAAGGCAATGGCTCGCAAGTTTACGGTGATATTACTGAAATAAATTCTTCCAATATATCCAGCGCCATTGTTTCTTTCCTCAGCGGAGACTGGGAGGGCTGGCCATTTATTGTTAATTTTATTTATCTGTGCTTTTTTGCCGTCATATTTATCATCGCCCTGCTCATGGCGATTTTAATACCGCGTCCACTGATCGCGATCGCCGACATGATCCAAACCAATAAAACAAAATCTTTTTTTTGGGGGTTTTTCGCAACTCTGATGATTCCTCCTTTTTTCTTTTTGCTGATAATTTCAATTATAGGCATTACTTTAATACCATTAATATTTGCCTCTTTATTGCTGGCATTCGTACTTGGGTTTATAGGCGTAAGTGCGCTTATTGGTAATTTCATCTTAACAAAAATATTTCGAAAACATAAGAAATCTCTAGTGCAAGAAACCATTTTAGGATTAATTTTATTTTGGTCGATAGGCTGGCTATCTTATATAGGCTGGATGGTAAAAATGATCGCTATAACGTTTGGCCTGGGCGGCGTTTTGCTCACTCTCTTTAACCGCAAACATCAAAGCGCAACTCCATAGGGATTTCTGAAGCTCCTGTAAAATCCGCTACTTCGCAAACCTATTTGCCGCACTTATTTAAAGTCTCATGATTGGTCTAAAAAATTATGGTTTAATTTTCTTGACACATTAACACCTTTTTCCTAATTAAAAGGAATATAAAACAATTTCTTGTCCAAAACGGCCTCCTGCAGATTTCTGTGATATTGTTCTGTGAAAAGTAAGGCAAGAATTATAAAAATATTATAGCAAACCTCAAAAAAGTGAAATAATATAAATGATTGTCAAAGCTGATCAAAAGTTAATAGAAGTGGGTGCCGATTTTCTGAAGTCACTTTATCAAAGGCAGCGACAATCGGCCGTTGTAAGATCGAGTGCCAGTTTTGTTATGTGGCTAACTGCCTTGACAGCTTATTTATTCGGCCTCATTAATTTTGATAATTTAGCCAGCGCAAGCGTTGCCATTTTATACCTGATCCTGATAAATCCTCCCGCTCTCTGGGTTTTAAAAAGAATTATAAGTCAAACCATTGCTAAATATTTTTCATATTTTATCAGCTTGCTGGAAATTATCGGATTCACCGCCGTTATCCATTCTTTTGGCGGCATAGAAGCAGCTTTTCTCCTGCCCCTTTATGCGGCCTCTATCGCCTATGTAGGCCCCCTGGAACCTCGCAGAAAGCCATACATTATCGCCGGTTTCAGCAATATTTGCTTCTTGTTGCTGATTAATTTGGAGCATGGTGGTATTCTTCAGACTATAAAGGTTAATCCTGATTATTACATGCCCTGGAAATATCAGGTGGCCATTATGATTGCCGTAGTACCCATGTTGTTTATTGTGGCCTTTATCTCTTCCTATACGGTGCAACTTTTAAAAAATAGCAGAGAGCAGCTGCGCCGGCAAAACGAAGAGCTTCGAGTGGCGTTAATTAAGGCAAGTGAATCTGACCGACTTAAGTCAGAATTTTTAGCCAACATATCCCATGAACTGAGAACGCCTCTTCATGCCATTATCGGATTTTCGGATCTGCTCAATAATCATTACCTTGGTGAATTGAACGAAAAGCAGAAGGATTCGGTAAAAGATATAAACACAAGCGGAAAGCATCTGCTTGCCATCATTAACGATCTTCTGGACCTCAGCAAAATGGAAGCAGGCAAAATGGATTTGGATATATCGGAAATCAACTTGAAAATGCTTTTAGAAAACAGTTTGAACATTTTTGAGAAGCTGGCTCAAGGTCGCGGAAATAAACTATTGTCAGATATCGCTGATTGTCCCAAGACCATTCAGGCTGATGAACGAATGGTCAGACAAATCATATACAATCTCCTTTCCAATGCCATTAAATTCACTCCGGAGGGAGGATCAATCAAACTGTCGGCACACCATCTGACCCGCGCAAACAACCACTGGTTAACAAAAAAGGGGGAAATGCTATATTTGCCTAGCCTCTATGGCCACGAGCTAATGAATCATAAACACTTAGTGAAAGTTTCTGTAGCGGATACCGGCATTGGTTTAAAGATGGACGATATGAAACTGATATTCAAACCCTTTATACAAGTTGACGGATCTAAAAGCCGCCGGTATCAGGGTACAGGGCTGGGCCTGTCTTTAACCAAGCAATTTGTGGAACTCCACAAGGGGAGTATATGGGTAGATAGTGAGGGGGAAGATAAGGGATCTACTTTTCACTTTGTGATTCCAGTCTAGATTCGGAAATATAATCCTTGCACTTTCCCATCATTCAGCTATGGATAAAATCTCAAGAAAGGGCTTATCATGAAAAACAAAACTATTTTAGTAATCGAAGATAATGAAATCAACATGAAGCTTATCAGGGCATTCCTCCAGATAGGCAAGTATCGTATATTGGAGGCTAGGGATGCCGAGACCGGCATTCGCCTGGTAAGAGAAAAACATCCCGATCTCATTCTGATGGATATACAGTTGCCGGGCATAGATGGATTCAGCGCGGCTCAGTTCATAAAGAGTGATCCTGATTTAAAGAAAATTCCTATTATTGCTGTAACCGGCAATGCCATGCATACAGATAAAGAAGAGGCCATGGATATCGGGTTTGCGGGTTATCTCCTTAAACCATTCTCCATTGAAGTTTTTTTAGAAACAATTTCTAATTTTTTCAAGAACCAGAAGGAGAAATAACCGCCTGGACATCAGAGTTTTTTCTCCAGCTTTCTGTATTTAAGATATTAACTACAGATTAAAATCAAAATATTAGAGATTTAGCCTAAATCCACTCTTCTGAAATGACATCACCGCGTGTACCGACAATAACGGCTTTTAATGGAACTTTTCGTTTTGCCGACTGCAGTGCCGTTTGAGCAATTTGCAGAAGGCCGCGACAGCAGGGAACTTCCATCATGATCACAGTTAGAGTATTTATTTCGGCTTCATCCGCCATTTTACGTATTTTTTCCCTGTAAACATCCTGCCCTTCATCAAGTTTCGGGCAGGCAATGGCCAGGCTTTTGCCTTTCAGAAATCTTTCATGAAAATCAGGCAGAGAATAAGCGATGCAATCGGCGGCCAGCACAACATCTTTGCCACGGAAAAAATCAGCGGCCGGATTTACCAGATGGAACTGAATAGGCCAGTGTGTAAGTTCGGATTGCTGTGTATTTGCCTGCACAGCGCTTGCGGCCACGGGTGACTTCCTTTCGAAAATGGCATGCGCTGACCCGGGACAACCGTGAGTGGCAGGGTTAATAACACCAAGACCATGCGGGGTTGCTTTGCCGCCATGTCCCTGAGTTTGTTCGCACTTTTTGCGGGCAATATTTTCCATGACCATTTTTTCATCAAACGGCTTCGCTTCCCGATCTTCAATAGAAAGAGCCCCTTCCGGACATTCACCTAGACAGGCGCCCAGTCCATCGCAAAAAACATCGCTGACCAGTTTTGCTTTGCCGTCAATAATCTTTATGGCCTCTTCCTGACAATTCGGTACGCACAAACCGCAGCCGGTGCATTTCTCTTCATCGATCTTGATAATCTTTCGTTTCATAAAATCGCTCTCCAGTTTTCAAACTTGCGATTTAGGGAATCAAGCAAGCTGTAGTCATCAGGATACCGCGACGGCAAGGAGGAGGCTCCGCAGGCGTATTACTAACGCGTGACCTTCAGGTTATACATTGAGGAAGCCGACGACACAGCCAACAAAGGTAGCCGTATGAATACAGTTTGCGTTCATGCCATCTTCTTCATCGCATCCACCAACTCTTGCACAGCTGCTGCTGATTTGGCCAATGCTTTTTTCTCATCTGCGGTGAGTTTTAAAGAAACAATTTGTTCGATCCCATTTTTACCGAGTTTTACCGGTACACCAACGAAAAGACCGGAGATGCCGTATTCGCCCGTGAGATAAGCAGCGCAGGGTAAAATTTTCTTTTTATCTTTCAGTATTGATTCCGCCATTTCCACGGCTGCCGAAGCGGGAGCGTAGTAAGCGCTGCCGGTTTTTAAAAGGCCGACTATCTCCGCGCCGCCATTGCGCGTCCGCGTCACCATGGCCTCAATGCGTTCCGGCGAAATAAGTTCTGTTATGGGAACACCCGCCACTGTGGAAAAGCGCGGCAATGGCACCATTGTGTCGCCGTGCCCTCCCAAAACGAGAGCGTGAACGTTTTCCACGGAAATATTCAGTTCCGCAGCAATAAAAGTGCGGAAGCGCGCCGAATCCAAAACTCCGGCCATGCCTATTATCCTTTGCTTAGGAAAACCGCTTTCTTCCATCGCTACATGACACATGGCATCCAAGGGATTACTGACAATAATCAAGATGACGTCCGGCGAATATTTTACAACCTGCTTGGTCACATTTTTAATTATCCCCCTGTTGGTGGCTAAAAGATCATCGCGGCTCATGCCGGGTTTTCGCGGTATTCCCGCGGTGATAATAACAATATCCGAGTGGGCTGAAGCCTCGTAAGAGTTGGCGCCGGTAAGATGGGCATCATGTTTCTCCAGCGGCGCTGCCTCGGCCAAATCCAGCGCCTTTCCCTGCGGCACTCCTTCAATAATATCAACTAAAACAACATCGCAGAGTTCTTTTTCGGCAAGTCTCTGTGCCGCTGTAGCCCCGACATTACCCGCCCCTACTACTGTAACTTTCTGATTCATTTCCGAATACCTCAAAATTTATTTAATTAACCTTGTCATTTACTACAATTAAACTTAATTTTAGACAATCGTCAAATACTTTTTTCCCTGTTGCAAAATCAAATACTGTAAGGTAAAAAATGGAACAATAACTGGAGAAAAAAATGAAAAAACTCTTCGGCACCGACGGAATCAGGGGAATTGCCAATGAATATCCCATGACGGCGGAAGTCGCCCTCAACGTGGGGCGGGCTATTGCTTACCTATCCAAAAGAAAAGGACATTCTCCCCGAATCCTTCTCGGCAAAGATACCCGGCTCTCCGGAGATATGTTTGAAGAAGCGATTATTGCCGGTATTTGTTCGATGGGCGTCAATGCTATTTCCGCGGGTATCATTTCAACACCGGGAATAGCTTTTTTGACCAAGAGCATGCGGGCTGACGCGGGTATTATGATTTCCGCCTCCCACAATCCCATGCAGGATAACGGCATAAAATTTTTCAACAGTGACGGTTTCAAACTATCTGATGAAAAGGAAAAACAAATCGAAGAACTCATCTTTGCCAACAATATGCACAAGCTCCACCCCGCCTCGAAAGAGATGGGTAAATTATCGCGGCTGGATGACGCCATCGGACGTTACGTAGATTTTCTTAAAGCCGCTTTCCCGCAAGAGATTAACCCCGAAGGAACGAAAATAGTTCTCGATTGCGCGAACGGCGCCACTTATCGTGTGGCTCCTGTCGTATTTACGGAACTGGGTGTTAAGGTTACTACGCTATTTGATCAACCCGACGGCAAAAACATCAACCTCAATTGCGGTTCGCAACATACCGATGCATTGGCCCAGGAAGTATTACAGCAAAAAGCCGATGCCGGTTTTGCTTTTGACGGCGACGGCGACAGGGTGATTGCCGTGGATGAAAAGGGAACAGTTCTTACAGGCGATCAGGCATTGGCCATTTGCTCAGCCATTCTGAAAAAAGAAGGCAAATTGAAAAATAATTTAGTTGTCCGCACAGTCATGAGCAATCTAGGATTGAGTGTTGCTTTTCAGAAATTGGGAATTGATTCCGTTTTTGCCGATGTCGGTGACCGTTATGTTCTGAAAGAAATGCTGGCACGTGGAGCCATCATCGGCGGTGAAGATTCCGGCCATATAATCTTTTTGCAGCATCATACCACCGGCGACGGTTTAATTACGGCACTGCAACTATTGGCGGCAATGAAAAAGGAAGGTAAGTTGCTTTCCGAATTGGCCGGCATAATGACAATATTTCCGCAAGTGCTCATCAATCTTGATGTAAAAAATAAACCAAAAATTGAATCCGTACCGGAAATCATGGCCGCCGTCAGGCAAATCGAAGAAAAGCTGGGCGACAAAGGCCGCGTCTTGGTGCGCTACTCCGGCACGCAGAATATGTGCCGGGTTATGGTCGAAGGCCCGACAAAAAAGGAAACTGAAAGTTACTGCCGCCAAATCGCGGATGTTGTGGAAAAGATGCTGTGCTAAATGGATAAGGAAACGTCTTATAAAGTCTGTATAATCATTGTTCGACTGTGAGGTGAAATCAATGGGAAAGATTTTGTATGACTGGAAGCAACCAGACTTAGTTCTTCTCAGGCACGCAGTATTCGACCGATTGCGAAAAGATAGAGACTGGAAAATGGTGGAAAATGAAATGCGCTATTTTGACCCATATATTGAGCTTAAGAGCCCAGACCATCAAGGTTTACTATTTTTCCAAATAGAGGAAGTGGTCTGGCGCCTTCTTGTCGAAGGAGTCCTTTCACCTGGGTTTAATTCTGCAAATCCGAAGTTACCATGGTTTCATTTGACTGATTTCGGCAATATGGTAATAAATTCACCAGAACCAAATCCATATGATTCATTAGGATATATAAAGCACATCAGATCGCAGATCTCTAATCCAGACAATACTGTATTGGCTTACCTATCAGAAAGCCTAAGCACATATCACCATGGTAATACTGTTGCGAGTACGATGATGCTTGGCATTGCTGCAGAGAGAGTTTTTCTTTTATTATGCTCTTCTATGTCTGCTGCGATTTCTAGTACAAAAGAGAAATCAGATTTCGAGAAGATTCTCATAAGATTCCCAATCAAGCCAAAATTTGATTGGATGCGACTGAAAATTGAATCTCTTCAAACCGCTAAACTTACAGGATTCCCTGATAATGCCGGTATAATGATTACTGCAATTTACGATTTACTAAGAGGCCAAAGAAATGACCTTGGTCATCCACGCGATACACCACCCGTATTAAGTCGTGAAGATGCATTTGTCAATTTGCAGATTTTTCCAAGATATTATCAAACCGCGGAGACGATAAGATTATTTCTTGCTGCTAATAAAATTTAAACAGCCTAACAAGCGGTTGCACACGGACCGAGCCACGTGCCGTTCAAAGTTAAACGATCTCCTAACCCTGTCGGCCGGCACACGTGACCTTCAGGTTATACGTTGAGGAAGCCGACGACGATGCCAACAAAGGTAGCCGTATGAAGGCAGCTTTTTAATCTACGCGGATCAGCATCGCATCACCCTGGGCATGTCCCGAACAAATACCGCAAACTCCCCAGCCTCCGCCGCGCCTGCGAAGTTCGTAGCCCAATGTCATAGCAATTCTGGCGCCCGTTGCTCCGATGGGGTGGCCGAAGGCAACTGCTCCTCCGTTGACATTTACTTTTTTAAACATATCTTCCTTGGACATACCCAGAATCGACCGGCAGCTCACCAGCACCACCGCGGCAAAGGCTTCATTTATCTCGATGATATCCATCTGCTTGAGCGTCATATCATTTTGTTCCAGAATTTTTTTGATGGCCAATCCCGGCACGGTAGCAATGTCTTTAGTCGGCTGGGATACTTCGGCATAATCAACAATCGTAAATATCGGCTTAAGACCCAACTGATCGGCTTTTTCCCTGCTCATTAGCATACAGACATCCCCGCCGTCATTTACTCCCGGAGCATTACCGGCTGTCACACTTCCCGGCTGACCGGTTACGGTACTTAAATGGCCGAAAACGGGCGGGAGTTTCGCCAGCCCCTCCAATGACGTATCCGGTCTTGGTCCTTCATCTTTATCCATTACTGCAACTTTTTTCCCTTGTTTTACTTCCACAGGAAAAATTTCAGCATCGAGTTTACCCTCATTCATTGCGCGGACGGCGTTCATCTGGGAATTCAGGGCCCACTCATCTTGTTCCTGTCGGGTAAAACCAAACTCATCCGCTACTTCCGATCCATTGATCGCCATATGTCTGTTGTAGAAGGCGTCCCAGAGTCCATCGTAAACCATGGCATCTACAACTCGGCCGTTGGGCAATCCCATGCGCGCGCCCCAGCGCATATCCGGCAGAACATAAGGACAATTGCTCATACTTTCCTGGCCGCCGGCGATACAAATATCAGCCCGTCCCAAAAGGATCATTTGAAAAGCCAGATCGATGGTTTTAATGCCGGAAGAGCAGACTTTATTCACAGTAATGGAAGGCACCGATTCCGGCACTCCGGCTAAAATTGTCGCCTGCCTTCCCGGTATCTGGCCGCAGCCGGCGGGAACAACCTGTCCCATAAAGATATAATCCACATCCGCGGGCTTCACCTTGCCTTCGGTACGGCGCAGAACTTCTTTGATCGCCATAGCGCCCAGCTCCATCGCCGAAAAATCTTTCAGCATGCCGCCTGCGCGGCCATAAGGTGTCCGGCAGGCCTCCACACAAACGACCTCGCTGAATTTTTTATGAGGATTTTTTATTTTTTTACCCATTGTGCTGAAATCAGGTTTTCTTTGGCCAAACTTGGCAATGGGCGCGTCTTTGTAAATATCCGCTCTTGTTTTCTCCAGTTTCTGCGGCACTTTTGCCATATTATCTCCCCCCTTTAGCTATACAAATAAATATTTAACCGCGGTAAAGTCAGTTTTTGTTGAGTTAGCATTTGATAGTGTTTTTTACATATAGAATTTATTTAGTCAACTATATTTAGTCCATGAATAAAATTAGATTAATTATTTCTTGTCGATTTTCATATTATCCGGACAACAGTAATTTTCCATAAACAATCAGTTTGACGAAAGCAAATTAATGTTGTAGAAATAGATACAAGAAAGGAGTGATTTCAATGTTTGAAGGAATTTTTCAACCAATGCACTTAATTATCATCCTGGTGATAGTTCTGATTATTTTCGGACCGGGCAAGCTTCCGGAACTAGGAAGTGCAATCGGTAAAGCAATTAGAGGATTTAAGAAAGCAATGGATGAACCCGAGAAAAAAACTCCGGAAGAAACGAAAAAAATTGAAAAATGAAGTTAAGGAACAATACCGACTAAGATTCTTCAATGAATAAACGTTTAGTTTTCAGTATTGTATTCCTGCTCCTGTTAACCGGTTTATCAATTTATCTATTAATTCATTTTGATATATATTTACTCTTCGAAGATAGAAACAAATTAGTAAACTTCATAACATCGTACCCTTACGATGAACTCATTTTCATTTTGCTTCAGATCATCCAGGTCGTGGCCGCTCCGATTCCGGGAGAACTGACAGGTCTTATCGGCGGTTACCTTTACGGGCCTTTTTGGGGAACTGTATATTCCACTATCGGTCTTACCATCGGTTCATGGCTGGCCTTCCTGCTGGCACGCTTTTTTGGTATGCCGCTTATAGAAAAAGTTGTTAAACGAGAGACCATAGAAAAATTCGATCAGTTCATGGAACACCAGGGCATTCTGGTATCATTTCTTCTCTTTTTGATTCCGGGATTCCCCAAAGATTATTTATGTTATATTATGGGTGTCAGCAGCATTCCCACATGGACATTTATTATAGTTGTTACCGCCGGGCGCCTCTTCGGCACTATAATGCTTTCTATAACCGGGAATATCGCCCGCAATGAACAGTATGTTCTTTTAGCCGTCATTGTGGGTGTAGGTATAGCAATTTTTATCGCGGCTTATTACTATCACGATAAAATGCTGGAAATGTTAAAAAGGAAAAAGAAGTAACAATCAAAAGAAATTATCTTAGATGTCTTGGCCGGGCAGGCCGTGTATTTGACAATTATTATATCTGCCTTTTGTCGACCACCCGCATAATTTTCCCTTTCTGTCGCAGTATGCTTTTGGATTCGACCAATTTAACATCGACATTAATACCCGTTACCGATCCCATGCGCTTTTTAAGTGTTTCCAGAAAAGATCTCTGCTTTTGCAGCTCCAGAGAAAATATTTTATCCGTAACCTCAACAATAACCTCCAGGCTATCCATTGCCCCTTTTCTTTCCACAACAATCTGATATGGGGGTTTGCCCTGCGCAACGCTAAAAAGCGCCTCTTCAATTTGCGAAGGAAAAACATTTACACCCCTGATGATCAGCATATCGTCGGAACGCCGCATTATTTTTTCCATGCGCACTAAAGTTCTTCCGCATTCGCACTGAGTATAGTTGAGAGAAGTGATATCCCCTGTCCGGTAACGAATCATGGGAAAGGCTTCTTTGGTTAAGGTAGTAAGCACCAGTTCTCCAGAGTGGCCGGGAGACATTATCTCTCCTGTTTCCGGATCAATGATCTCCGGAATGAAAGCATCTTCATAAATATGCAAGCCTTTCTTGCAGAAGCATTCGCCCGCGATACCTGGACCGATTACCTCGGAAAGGCCGTAATTATCTGTCGCGCTCAGTGACAACCTTCTTTCAATTTCTTCGCGCATCTTCTCCGACCAAGGCTCTCCGCCAAAAAGTCCTATTTTCAGCGAAAGCGCTTTGGGGTTTACGCCAAGCTGTTCAAGGCGATCTGCCAGAGCAAGCGCGTAACTGGGTGTGCTAACCAATACCGTCGTTTTATAATCCTGCATAATCATGATCTGTTTTTCCGTGTTGCCGGTACCCATCGGAATTACCGATGCACCGATCGCTTCCGCTCCGTAATGCAGCCCAAAAGCTCCGGTATAAAGACCATAACGAAAAGCTATCTGCACCAGATCGTCGCGAGTTACACCGGCGGCAGTCATAAACCGTGCCACAAGGTTCGACCAAATACGTATATCGTTTTTGGTATAACCGACAACGATCGGTTTGCTGGTGGTCCCCGAGGAAGAGTGAATGCGGACTACTTCTCTGAGCGGCACGGCAAACATGCCATAGGGATAGTTAAGGCGCAAATCATCCATGGTAGTAAAGGGAAGTTTCGTCAAATCGGATAAGGAACGAATATCTTCCGCTATTATACCTAAATCGTCAAATTTCCTTCGATAACAAGTAACATTCTTATGAACCCTATTGATTATAGCCTGGAGTCTTTCCAGTTGCAGTTGTTCGAGTTCATCCCGTGAGATACACTCATGTTCAGGATCCCAAATGTTCATAAAAATACCTCCTGTAAATTGTGCCCCCCTTCACCCGGAAGGCGAGGATCGTTTCTCTTTGTTGCCGCTAGATTTTTTACCGTTCCCATATTTCTTTCTTATCTTTACCCAGATACGCACGCTGAACTTCTTTATTTTGTAATAAGTCGGCGGCCGTTCCCTCTAAAATCAACCGGCCTGTTTCCAGAACATATCCGCGATTGGCCAACTTCAGCGCTGCCCGCGCATTTTGTTCGACCAGAAGAATAGTTGTTTTCGTCTCCCGGGTCAGGTTTTCGATAACCTGAAAAATTTCCTGAGCCACTATAGGCGCAAGCCCCATGGAAGGCTCGTCTAAAAGCAGAAGTTTTGGTTTGGCCATAAGCGCTCTACCTATGGAAAGCATTTGCAGCTCACCTCCCGATAATGTTCCAGCAAGTTGTTTTCGCCTTTCTCTGAGAATAGGAAACAAGGCGTAGATCATTTCGTTTGTTTCTTTTGCTGCAGATTTGCCTGCCCGCGTCTTATATTGCAAATAGGCTCCTAATTCCAGATTATCTTCCACGGAAAGAGGTTTAAAAACCTGTCTTCCCTCCGGAACCTGGGAAATCCCCATCTTGACAATTTGATGTGCGGCCAGACCATTTATTGGAACCCCATCAAAAATAATTTGCCCGCTGCGGGGAGAAATAATTCC
>DLME01000195.1:15607-22577 GCA_002479215.1 Syntrophaceae bacterium UBA7544 | reverse complement strand
ACACTCAAGGGATACACGCTCATCCTTTCTCCTAGTTCAAGAACAATAGTGTCACCCCGGCCACGGCAAGGAGTGTGCCACCGATGGCCTGCCAGCCGAAACGTTCCTTAAAGACGAAGTAACTGATCGGTAGCATGAAGACCGGCGGCAGAGCAAGGAGTGTGCTGGCTACGCCGATCCCGGTGTGCTGGACTGCTAGCAGCGAGGACGAGACCCCAATGACCGGTCCGAACAGCGCGCCGAAGGCCACCCAGCCGAGCGTCCTCGGCCGCTCGCGCATTGTAGTGATTGTGGTTTCTGCCTGGCGCTGAAAGGAGGCAACGATCCACAACGTGACGACCGCAGCGATCATGCGGATCAGTGTACCCGCAAAAGGCGAGAAATCACCGGTCATGCCTTGCTGGGAAAAGACTAAGCCGATGGCCTGTCCGAGTGCGGCTAGGGTTCCGAACAGTACACCGCGCCAGGTAGCCTTGCGTGTATTGTCATCGTCTTCTTCGGGTTGGACCATGACCACCCAGGAAATGCCTGCCAACGTAACGATGATGCCGACGATTTGCAAAAGGGTGAGTATCTGGCCGAAGAATATCCAGGCGATAGTTGTGCCGAAGACCGGAGTTAGGCTCAGCAAAAGCAGGCCGAGGCGTGGCCCGATTTCTCGGTACGCCTGGAAAAGAAAGGCATCGCCCAGAGAAAGCCCGATAATGCCCGAAATGCTCAACCAGGCCCAGCGTGATATTCCAGCATGCAACGGAATAGGCTGTCCATACAGGACCAAGTTGATGATGATCAACGCCAGCATGGCCAGGAACACCCGCACTCGGTTGGTGATCTGGGGACCAACTTGCTGAATCGATTTGCTGAACCCGATGCTAGAGAGTGTCCAGCAGAACGATGTAAAGAGTGCTGCAATTTCACCAATATATGCCATGTCTCCTCGTTTGATAAGAAATTGCTCGTTCGTGAGTCAACTATGCTAATTTCGGTCTTGCATGTCAATTAAATATTGATTACCTATTGAAAGAAAGTAGGTAAGTCAAAATTGCCCGGCGCTTGACTACAGGAAGAAGCCAATACCTGAGTTTACACCTGTTATACATTCAAATATCGGCCCAAACACATATTACGGACACAGACTGCTGATTGTGGTTACTGCCTCGGATACGGGGAGAACTGGTAATTTTGTCGTTGGCCAGTGCAAAAAAAGAATTGAAATAAAGAAAATTGCGGGTATATTCAATCAGCTCTCAGTTGTTTGAATAGTTCTTTAAAGTGGTTGCATAAATCGAGCAAGTTGACAATATATACTCAAGAATAGGACACAGCATATACATTAAAATTCTAAATTTGATTAGACAAAAATTGTTTTGTTTAAGAAAGGAGATAGAATGAATAAAACAATTAATCCCCTGCATTACAAATATTGGATAGGAATCCTTATCTTTATTCTCGTGTTAATCGTATCCGCTAAATGGTCAAATATTGAAAATTTAGCTGACAAAATAAGTTTTGCACTGACAATAAGTTCTGTTATCTTAGCCCTACTTGCTATTTATTTCACTATTAACTTTAACAGTCTCTTCTCAAATAATATAGTTACATTCTTAAATTTGAATAATCACATAGATGAAACTGCTAAAAAGCTAGCGCGTGCAGCTGGGGAATTAAATATCAAATTAGATAGTATTCCAAATTCCATTCGCATATTACACGAAAAAATAGATACTTTTACATCTGATATGGTAAGTACGGGCGCGCATACCAGTGAGATTAAAAATAATGTGGGCACTGCTATTAAAAAAGGTATTATCGAATGGAATGAAAAGAATTTAAACGCATTCTTCCTGGATCTTAATTATTCAGGAATGATTGCACTATATCTAATAGCAAAATGTAGATGGAAAGATGTAAAAATAAAAGTGAGCGATTTCGAAGATAAATTAACAAGGATCAGTATGCAATTCATAATAGGTTTTTCAACAGTCTGCTCAAGCATTAATTTATTTGACATCGTTTATGTTGAGGACACAATGGTGATTTCTTCTTGCGAAGACATTTTATTAAAGAAAGTTGATGGTATGCTAAATACCGTGATGACGATAATCGAAAAAGATGCTAAAAGAGCAAAAAATTTATCCAATATGATGAAGTCAAAAGAGGAAATTGATATATTTGTCGCAAATTAAAAATCTTAAGGAGAATAGTAGGGCCGGTTCTATTTATTGATTAATCATTGCTATCAGAAATATTTCTGATGATAATTAATTATTTCACGACAGATTATTAAGGAAACCTTATGCCCGACAAAATAAAACTCAACGAAGTAGATAAAGTTGAAATCACAACTTTGATTGATAACTACGAGGTCGCATGCCCAAAGAACGAAAAAATATGATTCGGCGCATATTTGATGTTGTGCTGAGTTTTATCTTGAATATGTCCAAGACCCGCGCCAATTACTGGGGTGAATTCGCCGTCGATATTCCATTAGGTATTGTGTTGATCTTTGCGGGCTTGCGCTATCATGATCTCAATTGGCTCGCGGTTTTTTTGAGTATCGTGTCCGGCCTGATTCTTTTTAGCTTCTTCGAATACTTCATTCACCGCTGGCTCTTCCATGGATCAGTGGGGATCATGGCGGAAGGTCACCACGCCCACCACTTGAATCCCCTGGGCTACGATGCCTTGCCTTTCTTCCTGCCCGCAATGGTGCTGTTGATACTGACAGGCATATTTGCATTACTGATGCCTTTGGACCGCGCATTTCTGCTTACCGGAACGATGGCTTTAGGCTATGCCACTTACGGGCTGAGTCACTATACCATTCACCACACCCGCTTTCATCTGTCCTGGGCCAAACACTGGTCAGCTCATCATCTCATTCATCACCGCCATCCCGACACTAACTTTGGTGTTACCACGCCCACGTGGGACGTGTTGTTGGGCACGCGGTACGCGTATGAGCGTAAAAAGTAGGATATTGGGCGCGATTTTACGAATGGATATGCTTTTCCCATTCGTAGTATTTACCTGCCAACTTACATTGATTTAACCACCATTGTTTTTGGAACTAAAGTTTGTAATATATATAATATCAAATTTCTGGCGGTAAAAAATCAGGCTTTGTGATACAACGTTTTAAAAGAGAGCAGGACCAATATTGAAATTCAAGGAGGTACATAATGAAACAAATATTCCATAAATCGGCCCCTGCCCATAGTATCTTATTTCTTTTTTTCATATTTTTCTTTTTTTATCCGCAACTGGTCAGTGCTCATTCTCCGGAGAATGTTCAACTGGAATACGATTCATCCTCACAAACTCTGAAGGTGACGATCACTCATAATACATCATCCCCGAAGACTCATTTTGTCAAAAGCGTTATTATCAAAAAAAATGGGTCCATATTGAGTAGAAACGAATATGATAGTCAACCCGCAAGGGATACATTCACTTATGTCTATGATGTGTCCAGTTATATCTATGATGTGTCACCCCAAGACGGTGATACATTTGAAGTAACTGCTAATTGCAGCATTTCTGGCGATACAACAGGCACACTGATTATAAAGAAGGAGGAGTAAGCCATGAAAAAAATTATGTTTCGGTCAAAATATTTTCAGGTTGTTCTTTTTATCTTTTTATTCTTGTGTTTTAGTCCGCAGTTATCTTATGCAACTGCGCCAAAATCTGTAGACTTGATTTATGATATGAAAACGCAAACTCTGTCTGTCACAATAGATCACTACACGCTGGCCGCTAACATGCATTATATTGAATCTGTTGAAATCAAAAAAAATGGGGAGCCCATCAGCAAAAATGAGTACGATAATCAACCAACCGGTTCGATTTTCACCTATACCTATAAGATACCGGCGGCAAAAGGAGATGTTTTAGAAGTCACAGCGACCTGTAACCTCTGGGGTCATAAAACTTCAACATTAACTGTACCATAATTAAACTCATTGTTTTTTAGATCAGGCATTAAATAATGCCATGGATTTCTGCTATTTTTCTTTGGAAACTGAAGGAATACTTTACCTGTAATTCACCAATGAACCGTTTAAGGAGGTCGTTATGAAAAGAACATTTATCGGATTGGCCGCAACCGCACTGGTATTAGCCATTTGTCTTCCTGCTTTTGCCGCAGCCAAGATTGAAGGCAAGGCAGTCACTTACAAAGACGGAGATGTGGTTTTGAAAGGTTATCTGGCCTTTGACCAGAATATCAAAGGCGAAAGGCCAGGCGTGCTTATTGTTCATGAATGGTGGGGACTTAACGACTATGTCCGCAAACGTGCCCGAATGTTAGCCGAAATGGGCTACACGGCGCTCGCCCTTGATATGTACGGGGATGGTAAGCAGGCCGCTCACCCGGACGATGCCGGGAAATTTGCCTCCGCAGTTACGAAAAATGCTGCTATAGGGGAGGGCAGGTTTATGGCGGCTCTTGAATTCCTGAAAAAGCAAAAAAACGTTGACCCGGAAAGGATAGCCGCCATTGGTTATTGCTTCGGAGGCGGAGTTGTGCTGCATATGGCACGGTTGGGCGTTAATATCAAAGGGGTGGCAAGCTTTCATGGAAGCCTTGCTACGGAAAAGCCTGCCGAGCCCGGTGTAATTAAGGCAAAGATTCTGGTTCTTAATGGTGATGCAGATAAGTTCACAACACGCGAACAAATCAAGTCGTTTAAGAAGGAAATGAAAAACGCAGATGCTGATTTTCAGTTTATTTCTTATCCGGGAGCAATGCACAGTTTTACCAATCCCGATGCCGATATGTATGCAAAAAAATTTAATATGCCGGTAGGGTATAACGCTGATGCTGATAAAAAATCATGGGCCCAACTGGATAAATTTCTTACCGACATATTTAAAAAATAACCAAGCTTTATCTGCCAGGTTGTTGGCTGGAGTTTACCCGTAAAAAAAGTCTTAAATGTATTGGAGGGTATTATGTTGAAGAAAGTATTTTTGAGTGCTGCCATTATATTGTGTTTCGTTTCTTCTGCAATTGCTCAGGAACTAACCACGATTAAACTTCTTCCGCCCGATATCAAAGGCGGTAAATCTCTGATGCAATCGTTGCAGGAGCGAAAAACATCCCGTTCATTCAGTACCAAAAAACTGCCGCTGGAAGTGCTTTCCAATCTTCTCTGGTCGGCCTGTGGTATCAACCGGCCGGACAGTGGCAAACGCACGGCCCCGTCGGCTCGCAACTGGCAGGAAATCGACGTCTATGTTGCTATGGAAGAAGGCCTTTATCTTTATAACGCTAAGACTCATGTGCTCGAGCCTGTGTTGAAAAACGATCTGCGCAAGAACACGACCGCCTTCCTTCAACCATCAAGAAGCTCGGTAGCGAACGCACCGCTGCAGTTGATCTATGTGGCGGACTATGCGAAGATAAGCTTTGATGCGAACGATGAGGATAAAAAGGGCTATTCGTTTGCGGATGCCGGTTTCATTGCCCAGAATGTTTATCTATATTGCGCTTCCAAAGGACTGGCTACTGGTGTCCGCGGCATGGTCGATAGGGAGGCTCTGGCCAAAGACATGAAGCTTAGCGACAAACAGAAAATTGTTCTGGTGCAGGCGGTAGGCTATCCATCGGAATGACAAATAAAACCACGGGCATGAACCCCGCAGCAAACTGCAAAGTATTATACCACTGCTAATGCAGGATAATTCGGTTGACAAACTTCTATTCGCTTCGCTCTCAAAGTTTGAGTCTCATTACCCTCCGCTTTGCGGGAAGGTCTAAATCACAACTTTGATCGATAACTACATTTAAAAATTCCTGCTCAATATGTCCGGCACTAAATTGACGTTTGTTTAAGCGGAAAAAATCAAAGGACATCTCCCAAATATTAAATGACATTTGCCAATATTCTGGTAAAATGGCCAAGTATGATTAAGGCGTTCCTGTGTTTCATACAAAACTTGAGGAGAAATTTATGCAAAGACAAATTTCTGTAAATCTTGGCAATCTATTACTATCGTTATCTGAAATTACGGATATAGCCAATCCATCCATAGCCCAACATCAACAAAGAACGGCTTTCATCGCTATGGAAATAGCTAAGTGTGCCGGAGTAGAGGCGGATATGTTGGAGAATATCTTCACTGCCGCCTTATTGCACGATATAGGGGCCATCTCCATAGAAGAAAAGCTGGCCATCCATAATAATATTGGGCCAATGGATTATACCCTGCATTGTGTCCGAGGAGAGTTGTTACTGGAGCAAACTCCCTGGCTGAAAAAAATATCTAAAATAGTAAGGCATCATCATAAAAAATGGGTGGATTGGAAGGAGTCAATCAAAAATCCGGATGTATTCGCCTCCCAGATAGTCCTTCTGGCAGATTATGTCGAACGCCTGATTGACCGGGATAAATATATTTTACATCAGAATAAAAATATTATTGAGAAAGTGAACGACGTAAAAAATAACCTTGTTCACGAACAAATTGTCAATTATTTTATGGAGACTTCCCAACGGGAAGAATTCTGGCTGGACCTCGTATCGCCCCGTATATATCCGGTATTATTGCATAATGGACCGTATAGAAATGTGGAAATTGATCTTAAAGGGATTGCTTTAATAGCCGAAGTTTACAGGGATATTATCGACTTTAAATCCCCTTTTACGGCAACTCATACAACAGGGGTTTCTGCCTGCGCGGAAATACTCTCCAAGCTGTTCGGCTTAACCGAGTTAGAAATAAATCTTATGAAAATAGCAGGCAATCTTCATGATATCGGCAAAATAATCGTTCCTAATAGTATTTTGGAAAAGCCTGCTAAATTAACTGTGGATGAATTTGCCGTCATGCGATGTCATACTTACTATACCTTTTATGTGATCAATACTATCGGCGGCCTGCAACAAATTGCGGAATGGGCGGCTTATCATCATGAAAAATTGAATGGGAATGGTTATCCCTTTCACTGCAAAGCAGATGAAAC
>DLME01000195.1:3861-15569 GCA_002479215.1 Syntrophaceae bacterium UBA7544 | reverse complement strand
AGCAGATGAAATCGATACAGGGGCCAGAATTATGGCTGTTGCCGATATCTTCACGGCAATATCGGAAGATAGGCCATATAGGAGCGGTATGAATAAAGAAGATATTTATAAAACTATAAAAAATGAATCGGATAAGAAGTTATTGGATTCCCGGATAGTTGATTTATTATTTGACCAGTATGATACAGTAAGTTCATATGTTAAAGAAAGACAAGCAATAGCAAAAGATTTTTATGCGAATCGTTTTTTAAAAGTATCGGAACAAATCAGATAATGTAAATATAGAGTGATAAAAGTTACCTGCCGTGCTATACAAAACGCAAATTTTTTAGAAACAAAGGAGATTTTTATGGGAAATTATTTTTTTATGAAACCGGTTCTTCAATTAATTTCAGTAGGTCACTTCTTTAGAAAAGCTTTTACGGTTTTTCTGCAAATACTCACGGTAGTCATTGCCATCGCCGGTCTTGTGTCCTGGGTAGGCGTTTGGAAGTCTGTTGCGGGGCAAGATACTTCGCTAATATTGGGAATTATTATTTTCCAGTTATTTTTTGTTATAGCTGTTTACATGGTGGTTCATACCATGTTTATTCGCGCCGGTGATATTTCCGCACTGCCGGATGCCGATTATACCGTTATCCCGATAGTGTCTATCGCTCTTAAACTTTGCGGGGAAATATATGCCTGTTTCTCGGTGGTTGTTGCCATAGCCGGCGGCATACTTATCTGGTTTATCGGCGGCAACGCCTTCTATTTTATCAGAAAGTCCAGCCTTTTTATGCCGGGGCAGGGTTTCGGCGGCTATAGTTCCGATTTTTTAGGCGGGCTGATATTTATTGTGGTCGGCTGGTTGGTAGCTTTTCTTGTGCTGGTGATTTTTTATTTCTTCGCCGAGACAGTTGTTGTTATAACCGACATAGCCAAAAACACTAAAATTACGCGGGAAGTCGCCGAGCAGTATATCAAGGAATAAACAAAACCGTTATTCTCCAAGCTTACTTTTAGACTTAACATTGACGCCGCTTCACGGCGGCGTCAATGTTAAGTCTTCAGTTTTTGAGGAGTATTTTAATGCCCAATGACGCTCATTACCGGAAACTCGAAAATATGATGCATTCCGCGCCGATTGTAAAAATGCTCGGCGTGCGCGTGGAAATAAGCCATGGTCAGGCCGATATTACTCTACCCGTAAATCAAAATCTTTTTCATGCCGCGGGCGCCCTGCACGGCGCTATGTATTTTCTGGCGCTGGATAACGCGGCTTTTTTTGCCGTCAATTCGCTGGTCGAAGATGTTTTTGTATTGACTGTAAGTTTTAATATCTATCTTATTCGGCCGATTGCTAAAGGTATTATAAAAGCCAGTGGAAAAGTAGTTAATTCCACCAGAACTCAATATTTTGCGGAATCCATTCTCTACGACGCGGAAAACAGGGAAATTGCCAGAGGCAGTGGTGTTTTCGTTAAAGGCAAGGTAAAACTAACGCCGGAAATTGGCTACAAATAAACAAAATATTTTGCTTTCCTGTTATTCCTTGATTAAATTGACTTAATAGGCCATTTATGTTAGCTAGATTCGCCAAATAAAACATTATTAATATGCAACTAACTGCTACTAAGGCCGAAAAAAAGTGAAAAAATCGACATTGATCAAAATTTTTTTGAGGTCTTTTTTTATACATGCTGCACTGAATTTTCGGCGGATGCAAAACTTAGGCTTTGCCCTGGCCATAATTCCCCTTATCCGGGAATGGCGGTTGCAAGAAAAGGATTCAGAATTAATGCTGACCAGACATTTGCAGATGTATAACAGCCACCCCTACTTTTCCGCGCCGTTAATCGGTTCGGTTGTCTGCTTGGAAGAAGAAAGCTCGGGTAAGGGTAATGCTTCTGGTGTAATCGCGCTTAAGCAAGGTTTGATGGGGCCTTATGCCGCGATAGGTGATATTTTCTTCTGGAGCGCGCTGCGGCCTTTTGCGGCGATTGTCGCCGTCTATTTGGCTTTTATGGGATTTATCATTGCTCCTTTGGCTTTTTTGGTAATTTATACGCCGGCTCACTTCTGGCTGAGGGCTAAAGGTTTTATCGAAGGCTACCGGAGGGGAAAGCAGGGCATTGAGTTTATCCGCGCGATGGATTTGCCTCGTGTTTCCGTAAAACTTCGCTGGCTTTCTTTGCTGACGCTGATCGTTTTGGCCATTTGGCTTACGTATGGCTGGTATTGGCCTTTTATCGCAGATACTTCCGGTATAATTGTAAAATCAGCGGCATTGGCTTTTATTTTGCCTTCATTTTTCTTGATTAAAAAAGGTGTATCGCAAATTCATATTATTTATGGTGCTTTTGTAATATTTCTTCTTATTATTTCCTGCAGAGAATTATTTAATTGATGGAGACTAGAACCTTAAAATTGAAAAACAAATTAGGAATGCATGCGCGGGCAGCAGCAGCGTTTGTAAAAGTAGCCCAGCAGTTTAAAGCGGAAATCTATCTCGTGCACAAAGGACAAACTGCCAATGGCAAAAGCATTCTGGGAATACTTACTATTGCTTGTCCCAGAGGCGGAATGCTAACAATAAAAGCCGATGGTGTTGACGCGTTCAAGGCCTTAGAGGCGTTGGAAAACCTGATTGAAAATAAATTCGGGGAAGATTAAACGATAAATGAGCGCTGAACAAACAAAGAAAACATTCGCACTTAAGGGTATAGGTGTTTCTCCGGGCGTTGTTATCGGCAGGGCTTATCGCTTTGATCCGCTGGACAGCCAGATTTCCTTTTATAAACTTAAGAAATCTTCGTCTATTCCCAAAGAAATTAAAAGGTTTAAGAAATCTTTGAAAGATTCAGAGATTCAATTGTTGGAAATTCAGGAAAACCTCAAAAAATCAAGAATTACCGAACCTCTGTATGTCATTGACGTTCATATTTTGATTTTAAAAGATAAAAAATTCAGCAACCGTACCATTAAGTATATACGCAGATTGGGAATCAACGCGGAATGGGCGGTGCGTTTGACTCTTGACCACTATAAACAAATATTTGAAGGCGTGGGCGATGCTTATATCCGGGACCGTATCAGCGATGTCCAGTACGTTGGTCAAAGAATTTTACGCAACCTTTCCGGTGAAAAAAGAGAAATTGTTCTGGAAATCGGTGGGGAAGTAATTGTCATTGCGCCGGATCTTTCCCCGGCGGATACAGCGCAAATGAAAATGGATAAAGTTATCGGTTTTGCCACCGATATCGGCGGCCGAACTTCGCACACGGCCATTGTTTCCATCGCCATGGAATTGCCCGCCGTAGCCGGCCTGGGCAATATTACCCAGCTGGTGAAGACGGGAGATGAATTGATTGTGGATGGCATCTCCGGCGTGGTCATTGTTAACCCTTATCCGGAAATGATAAAAAGGTACGAAGAGAAAAAGCTGCACTTTTCCGCGGCCAATGATGAGTATATGAAATACGCGAAATTGCCGGCCGTTACTACCGATGATTATCTGGTGCAGATAGGGGGGAATATCGAGTTTGTTGAAGAAATACCCTCGGCAATTACGCATGGTGCGGAATACATCGGGCTTTATCGGACGGAGTTCCTATATATCAGCCGCCATGATTTACCCACGGAAGAAGATCATTTCACTAATTATCGCCAGGTTGTCAGCGCCAAAGATTTACTCTGGTCGACAATAAGAACTTTTGATTTGGGCGGAGACAAACTTTATCCCGACCAAAAACATGTCAAGGAACTGAATCCGCAAATGGGATTGCGGGCGATTCGATTTTGCCTGAAGGAAACAGAGCTTTTCAAGACCCAACTGAGAGCTATTTGGCGCGCCAGCGCAGTAGGAAAAGTTAAAATTCTTTTCCCGATGATTGCGAGCATTGAGGAAATTCGCGAAGCAAAGAAATTGCTGGAGGAAGCCCGAAAAGAACTTCTGGAGCAGGGCGTGAAAATTGCCCCGAAGATGGAAGTAGGGGCGATGATCGAAGTGCCCGCCGCAGTTGAGATTGCCGATAAACTGGCGCGAGAAGTGGATTTTTTCAGCATCGGCACGAACGATTTGACCCAATATGCCCTGGCTATCGACAGAGCCAATGAGCGCCTGACTTATTTGTATGAGCCTTTGCATCCGGCTATTTTAAGATTGATCAAGAGAGTGGTGGACGCGGCTCATGAGGCAAAGATTCGTGTAGCCATGTGCGGGGAAATGGCGGGCGATCCCCTGTATGCGTTGATTCTTCTGGGAATGGAATTGGATGAGTTAAGTATGAACCACCTGGCCATTCCGCGAATTAAACGAATAATACGGGAATCATCAATTAAGGAATCTAAAGTACTACTGGAAAAAGCCCTTACATTTAGCACCGCTACCGAAGTGCGCGCTTATGTTCAGGATTATATGATGGGGCGTTTTCCCGACGAGTTTCAAAAGGAAGAAGAGCAAAACGGCTCATAGACCGTCGGAGCACACTTGCGGTAAAGTCCAGCGGATAAGCGCAGGTTTTTTTGAATATATACCAGCGAAAAATTGGAAACAAAAAACGCGAATATTTCCTGTAGTTACTAATGGAGCGCTTCATTTATGAAAGAAAAGGCAAAACCGTTATCACAAGCTCGAGATGCAGAATATTACTCCGGACGTATTTACGATAAGCAAGATTTTTTGCGGTTCCATCTGGCCAAAGAATTCCTTTCACGTGTTTCCATTGCCGATGAATATGTCGAAACCATTAAAAAACTTTCCACCGAAGGAGTTGTGGTTTACGCTTTAAAACAAAGAAGTAAACTCAACAGCCTCATCGTTTATGAACTTTCAGGGAGAAAAGGACTTCCGCGACCGGTGTATTGCCACGGCATGAACATGACTTTTTGGCAGCCGCTGCCGGAAATGCTCAAGTTTCTCTGGTCTTCTTTTTTGCGCCGTTTTGGGAGAAAACAGAAAGTTTGGTTGGGAAAGCTCGCTTATTTAGAGAGAACAGTTAGCGAAAAAAGCAGTGTCATTATTCATTTGGGTGAATCGGAATTCATTGAGAGCAGGGCGGCGGAAGGTGCGATCATCAGCCTGACCAATGTGCAAAAAAGGGTTGATTTTCCCATCTTTGTCGTACCGGTTTTGGTGGCTTACGGCCGCCGGCGTGAAAAAGAGAACGAAAGCCTGATCAATGTTCTTTTTGGGCAAACGGAGCATACAGGAGCTTTGCGCCGTTTAATAACTTTTATACGTTATTCCAGCAATGCTTTTGTTATTCCCGCAGAACCGGTTAAATTATCCGAATATTTAAATAAAAGTAATGATCTTTCTCAGGGATCGATTGTTCACGAATTACGCGGCGAGTTGATTGACCGCATAGACAGAGAAAAAACCACTGTGGTTGGCCCTGCTTTGAAATCACGGGAAGAACTCATCGGCATGGTTTTGAGTGACGAATCCATGAAAAAGTTTATCGCTGATTACGCGGCGAGCGGAAAAAAGGAAAGGTCAACGGTGGAGAAAGAAGCGCGCCGGTATCTTTATGAAATTGCTGCCGATTACAATGAAACATTTATTGACATCTGGTTAAAGTTGCTCGATTGGCTGTGGAACAACATTTACGATGGTTTGCTGATCGATCTCGAGGGCATGGCCAAAATAAGAAATATTTCCAAAAAAATGCCTTTCGTCATTATTCCCTGTCATCGCAGTCATATTGATTATCTTTTGTTTTCTTATGTTTTATACAAAAATAATATTCAATTGCCTTTCATTGCCGCTGGCAATAATTTATCCTTTTTTCCCCTGGGTTATATTTTTCGAAAGTCCGGAGCTTTTTTTCTGCGACGCAGTTTTAGAGGCAACGAAATTTATGCCGAAGTATTCACCAAGTACATGGCGATACTCTTGAAGGAAGGGTTGCCCTTGGAGTTTTTTATCGAAGGGGGACGCAGTAGAACCGGGAAAATGGTAATGCCTAAGTATGGCCTTCTTTCCATGGTTATTCAAGCCTATCAGGAAAAATATTGTGATAATTTTGCCGCCATTCCCGTTTATATCGGTTATGACCGCGTGATAGAAGAAAAATCATATCTTAAAGAGCTGGCCGGTGCGCCCAAGTCTTCGGAAAACACGACCGAGATAATCAAGACCAGCAAAATATTGCGCAAGCGCTATGGTCGTGTTTATGTAAACATCGGCGAGCCGATTATTATGAAATCGTATTTGGAAGCCCAGGAAAAGCAAATAGGTCAAATGACTCTGGATGAACGACAAAGCCTTTATCGAAGAATCGGCTATGAAATAGTTTTGGAAATTAATAAAGTTTCTGTAGTCACGCCTTTTTCCCTTGTTGCCGCCGTGATTTTGAGCCATGACCGCCGGGGGATATCTCACGGTGAGTTGCTGGATATTTTGAATGAATTCTATGAATACCTGTCTATGAAGAAAGTCAAGTTTGCCGCGACTTTTGCTTACCGGGAAAAGGCGATAGCTGATGCCCTCAATATTTTTACGCAATCGGAAATCATCACGAAAATTGAAGCTGACGAAGGTGAAGTGGAAGAAATGCAGGAGATAGTTTATTCGCTGGATGACGAAAAAAGGCTCTATTTGGAGTATTATAAAAACAACATATTGCATTTCTTTGTGCCTTTATGTTTTGTCGCTACCGCCATGGTAAAAAGCAATGAAGACGTGATGTCACTGGACCGGATTATGGGAGATTATAAGTTTCTCAAGCGGCTTTTGTGGAATGAGTTTATTTTCGATGAGACCAAAGATGATGTGGATGAAGTAAATAACGTGCTCGCTTATTTATATAGCAGAAAAATGATCAAGCCCGAAGAGCGTAAAGACCAGGTTTGGATAGAAGTAAAAGGAAGGGGCAGGGTAAAATTGAAACCTTTCGCCGGATTGATTCACAATTATTTGGAAGCATACTGGGTGGTCATTAGAAGTTGCTCGTATTTAAAGAAAAGCCCAGTAGAAGAAAAGGATTGGCTGAAAAAAATCAGATCTCTTGGAGACAGGCTCTATCGCAAGGGTGAAGTTTTACGTTCGGAGGCTCTCTCTCAATCAAACTATATCAATGTCATCAGATTCCTGGAAGAAGCGGAACTTATAACCAGAATATTAAAAGAGGAAAAAGGCGGTAAGAAAGAAATTTCTTATGCCCTGAACGAAAACATGGCGGAAATGGAAGTACTGCGCCGCCGCCTCTTCAAATTGTTGTAGTGTAAAATTTTATTGATTATGTTTTCTTGCCGGTGTTTGCCTTCTTTTTGATACTGTAAAATGCCGCTTTGCCGCGGTAATTTGCCGCGTCACCCAATTCTTCTTCAATGCGCAAAAGCTGATTGTATTTGGCCAGCCGCTCCGATCGCGAAAGCGAGCCGCTTTTAATCTGGCCGCAATTGGTGGCTACGGTCACATCAGCCATGAAGGTATCTTCGGTCTCACCGGAGCGGTGAGACACCACGCAAGTGTAGCCCGCTTCCTTGGCGCGTTCAATCGTCTCGAGTGTTTCTGTCAGTGTTCCAATCTGGTTGAGTTTAATTAAAACGGAATTAGCCACACCCAGGGAAATGCCTTTTTCGAGGCGTTTTATGTTCGTTACGAAAATATCGTCGCCGACAATTTGGATTTTAGAGCCTAGTTCATCGGTTAAAAGTTTCCAGCCGGCCCAGTCATCTTCCGCCAACCCGTCTTCAATGGAAATAATCGGATATTTTTGGACGAGGCCGGCGTAAAACTTAACCATTTCTTCGGCCGATTTTTGCGGTTCCTTTTCCGCGGACAAAATATATTTGCCTTTGGAGAAAAAGGAACTGGCCGCTGGATCCAGCGCGATCATAATATCTTGTCCCGGACGGTAATTAGCTTTTTCGGTAGCCGTCATAATGAGGGAGAGAGCTTCTTCGTTGGATTTCAAATTAGGAGCAAACCCTCCTTCATCGCCGACAGAAGTATTATAACCTTTGCCTTTGAGCACTGCTTTTAGAGAGTGAAAAACTTCCGAGTTCATTCGAATGCCTTCTTTAAAATTAGGCGCGCCCACGGGCATAATCATGAACTCCTGAATGTCCACATTGTTATCGGCATGCTGTCCGCCGTTTAAAATATTGGACTGCGGCACAGGCAGGTCTTTGGCGTTGACTCCGCCCAAATATCTGTAAAGGGGGAGTCCTGATATTTCCGCTGCTGCTTTGGCGCAAGCCATAGAGACGGCAAGAATCGAGTTGGCTCCGAGTTTGCCTTTATTGGCGGTTCCGTCGAGTTCAATCATGGCCTGGTCAATATCACGCTGACGGCGGCAATCCATACCGATTATTTCCGGGCCGATTTTATGAATAATATTTTTTACGGCAGTTTCCACACCCAGGCCGTTATACCTTTTTTTGTTGCCATCGCGTAGCTCCAGCATTTCATGTTCGCCGGTAGAAGCTCCGGAAGGAACAGCCGCTCTACCCATAATACCTGATACGGTGGTGACTTCGGCTTCAACTGTTGGTTTTCCTCGGGAATCAAGAATTTCTCGGGCATGAATATTGATAATTTCCGGCATAAGCACTCCTTTTTTTTGTTTCTATAGCAAAGCGCGCGCGGTATTTCAAGCCGATAATTGAAGTCTCTTGATTCTCGCTGAAAAGTCAGATAAATAAATTCCTGAAAAATATCATTTCCCGATCGACAGGTGGTTTTTACGAATGGATAGCGCTAAAAAAGATAAAAACACGAAACTTTTTCGCCACTTGAAAAAATGGATGGAAAAGGCCATTTTGGATTTCCAGATGATTGCAGAAGGGGATAGGTTGCTTATCGGCGTATCCGGAGGGGCGGACAGCTTTGCTCTGCTGGATTTACTGGATTCACCGATGATATTTACTCCGAAGTTTTCCTTTCTTGCCGTCAATATTGATATGGGCTTCGATATTTCTTACAGCGGCTACAATACACTGGAAAAATATCTGCAGGAAAATAATTACCGGTATGTGATGGAAAAAACGGATATAGGCCTTTTGGCGCATAGTGATTATAATAGAAAAAATCCTTGTTTTTTATGTTCGCGGTTGCGCCGTAAAAGAATTTTTGAAATCGCCGCCGCTGAAGGCTGCAACAAAATTGCCTTCGCTCATCACCGCGACGACATCATCGAAACATTGCTGATTAACATGTTCTATGGCCGGGAAATCAGTACAATGGTGCCTAATCAGAAGATTTTTGGCGGTAAACTGCATATTATCCGGCCGCTGGCGTATCTGGGGGAGGAACTGATAAAAAAATACAGCAGAGAGAGGCAATTTCCTACGGTGGAAAATGATTGTCCGACAAGCAGAAAATCAAGAAGGATGTACGTGAAAAACCTTTTGACTGAGCTGGCCAAGGAGAATAAAGATATTCGGGATAATATTTTTAAAGCCATGAGCCACGTAAAGCCGGATTATTTGCTGCCAAAGCCATCTAAAAATAAATAAAGATATTTCACTGTCATTCCCGCATAGAGACTGTGTCGTAATCATCCTTTGTCATTGCGAGAGGCCGCAGGGAGCGCGGCAATCTCTATGATATCGATTAGATACGAGATTGCTTCGGTCGCTGCTCTTCCTCCATTACGACACAGTCTCCAAAGGCAAGGAAGCCGACCAAACAGATTTATTATTTAACGAGACAGGAACCATTTTGTCGTGATTTTGGCCTGAGCAATCAAATGCAAAGGGCGGCGGTCTCCATAATGGCCAACCTTGCCGAGGGATTTGAAATAGGCAGCAGCGCTGAATTTCACCAGTTCATAGTAATATCAAAAAGCTCATGTGCAGAACTTATATCGCATCTTTATGTTGCTTTAGATATTGGATATATTACACACGATGTGTTTGAAGTAATAAATGCACAGGCAACGGAAGTTTCACGAATATTAGGAGGACTGAAATCATCTATTCTCAAAAGAAAACTAATGGACTAACAACTATTTATCGTCCATCACTCATTGCTCATTTTCTCCTTGACTTTATAAAATAATTTCATTAAGAATCTTTACGTTCATGACGTGAACACATTTGTTTTTTATGGCAATTCAACAAAGATCAAAATTAGAAACAGAAGAATCCCTCATGCTCTTGCGGGAAATAGATGCCAATCCGCAACTAACACAGCGGGAATTATCCTCACGGCTGGGCTTGAGTCTAGGGAAAATCAATTTTTTAATAAAGGCGCTAATTGAAAAGGGTTTTATTAAAGCGGGTAACTTTAAGACCTCCAAGAATAAAATTGCCTATTTGTATTTTCTAACTCCGAGCGGGATTGAAGAAAAAGCAAAAATTACTTACCGGTTTTTAAAACGGAAGATGAAAGAATACGAAAAGCTGGGAGAAGAAATCCAGCAATTGAAAAAAGAAGTTGGCTTTTCGGACATTTCGGCTGAAGGCCGGGAAAATATTTTAAGAACAGAATAGAAAATTAAAATATCCGTAATTACAATGATCTTTGCTTCTGGCTACGTACCTACGTAATCCAGAGGGCGGAGCTGTACTAAGGAGAGACCTTTGCAAAACTGTATAAAACCAGCAATTATGTCATTCCGGCGAATACCCTGATAACCTGAAGGTCACGCGAGGGCACGAGAGTCGGAATCCAGTATTATCACGTATTTCCTAGATTTCGGGTCACTCAGCATTCGCCCGGCTCTGAGTCCGGAATAACGAATAGAGGAGTTTTGCAAAGCTCATCAAGCATGGGAGCATATCTATGGAAGATCATAAAAAAACGCTCAAGACTCTAAGGGAAGAGATGGCCGCTGTGAATGAGGCTATTATGCGGCATCTCAATCATTTTTTTTCCATTTCTAACCAGATTGGCATTGTCAAGGATGAAATGGGGCTTCCCCATTTTGATCCGGTGCGGGAATCCGAGATGCTAAAGGATATCTTGTTGAAAAACCGAGGCCCCATGCCTATGGACATCATGCAACGGGTTTTCAAGGAAATATTCAAGTCCTCTGTGGAAGAGATGGGAGCAGGCGCCCGCCGAAAACTCAATGTCACCCGGCATCCAGGAAAAGGGGGCAAAGTGATCGATGTCGATGGCGTCATCATAGGCGGTGGACGCCCGGTGATTATCGCCGGGCCTTGCGCAGTGGAGTATCCGGAGCAGATGATGATTACCGCAACACATCTTAAAAAGTTGGGGATTCGCCTGTTACGCGGCGGCGCCTTCAAGCCGCGAACCTCGCCCTACAGCTTTCAGGGGTTGGGAGAAGATGCGCTAAAGCTATTGAAAGAGGTAGCGACAACCCTTGATATGCGGGTGATAACTGAAGTGCTGTCGTCCGAAGACCTCCCCCTGATTGAAAAATACGCCGATATTTTGCAGGTCGGCACACGCAACATGTTCAATTATTCCCTTTTAAAGAGTATCGGAAAAATTCGCAAACCCGTCTTGCTGAAAAGGGGATTCATGGCCACGATCGATGAGTTTATACTGGCTGCCGAATACATTTACAACGGCGGCAATGAACAGATTATTTTGTGTGAACGCGGGATACGGACCTTTGAAACCCAGACCCGTAACACATTGGACATTTCCGCAATTCCCATTCTGAAAATGGAAACCTCTCTACCGGTCATAGTGGATATCAGCCATTCGCTCGGCAGAAAGGATATCGTTCTGCCGATTGCCCATGCTTCGCTGGCCGCTGGCGCCGATGGGTTGATGTTTGAATCCCATTTCAATCCTGCGG
>DLME01000195.1:0-3812 GCA_002479215.1 Syntrophaceae bacterium UBA7544 | reverse complement strand
CCCATTTCAATCCTGCGGCGGCGTGGAGCGATTCGCAACAACAGCTAGATCTGAAAGAATCTGAAGATTTGATTCGCTATCTCGAAAAATATTTTAAGTTTTAGCCATCGTCAGGCAATGAGCCGCTGAGCTTTTTCGTTCCGGAGCAATCATTCCAATCGCAAATCATCGCACTGTTCCAATTACCATAAGTTCATTCGTGCAAAGATCTCAAGCTATCTAGGGATTCTAGATTACCTTAAAAGGGGATGAATCATTAATGTTCTTTCGACGCACTCTACTTTTAACCCTTTATAAGCTTTCAGATATCGTCATATTGTTCTGTAGTCTGGCCCTCGCGATCGGTATCGGCGGTTATCCGGGCAAGCCTTCAAGCCTGACCGATCTCCTTTCCGCCCGGATGACAGTTCGGGACTTTATTGTCATTACTGTTGCTATATTCACATGGTATATTTTTTTTCGACTTATCGGGCTTTATGAAACGAAGCGCTTTGCACGGAGACTTGAAGAATGCATAGATATCCTGAAAGCCACATTCCTGGGAACTTGCGTAATTGGTGGTATTACCGGTCTATTTTACCCTGGGCTTCACAACAGTTATTTCATTTTAGTATTCTGGGTTTCAGCAGCGATTTTGACCATAACGGCGAGAATGACGCTGCGATTGATCTTGATTGCGGTGCGCTACAGGGGCCGGAACCTGAGACACATCGTGGTTCTGGGGACCAACGAACGAGCCGTGCGATTTGCTGAAAAGATACGGGCGCACAAAGATATGGGATATAATATCCTTGGCTTCGTGGATAACGAATTCGTGGCCAAGGGTGAGCATACGGAACTGCTTTCCGATCTGGATCGTTTTTCGGAAGTTCTGGATCGACATGTGGTGGATGAGGTTGTTGTAGCACTGCCGATGCCGTCCTTCTACAGGGAGACAAGAGAGATACTCGGTCTGTGTGAAGAACAGGGGATTAAGGTTCGTTTCATCACGGACATGCTGTTTGATCTGTCACATGTCAAGTCGACCATCGAATACATGGATGACACCCCGATCCTTACTCTGTACATGGGCCCACATGATGGATTTTTGCTGAGAATCAAGCGGATCATGGACATCACGATCTCCGCCCTTGCCCTGATCTTACTGGCGCCGCTTTTTGTCATGATAGGAATCCTGATCAAAATTGACTTGCGGGGGCCGATATTTTTCGTTCAGGAAAGGGTCGGTTACAATAAGCGTCGGTTTGAATTTTACAAGTTTCGTACGATGACGAGCGATGCTGAAAAAAGACAGGCGGAAATGGAGCATTTAAATGAGGTGAGCGGCCCTGTATTCAAGATCAAGGATGATCCGCGGGTAACAAAGATCGGGAAGATTTTGAGAAAGACAAGCATGGACGAGCTGCCTCAATTGTTTAATGTCTTGAAAGGCGATATGAGTTTTGTAGGGCCCAGGCCTCTCCCCATTCGGGACTATAAGCGTTTCGAGAAAAACTGGCAGAAGCGGCGTTTAAGCGTTAGGCCTGGGCTTACCTGCCTATGGCAGATTCAGGGAAGAAACGAATTGTCGTTTGAGAAATGGATAGAGCTCGATATGGAGTATATAGACCACTGGTCTTTGCTTCTGGACTTGAAGATACTAGTCAAAACGATTCCGGCCGTCGTCAGAGGTACGGGGGCGATGTAGAGGCCTCTTGACAGTTGCCTGTGATTAAATGGAGTAAATGGATATGACCATTGTTGAGATGTTAGAACGAAACGCAAGGCTCTTTCCTGAGAAAACCGCCATAATTTATGGAAACTCGAGGATTTCATACAGGACATTCTACGAGAAAGCAAACGCACTGGCGAATTTCCTAATAGCAATGGGTCTCAAGAAAGGTGATCGGGTAGGACTCTTGTTACAAAAGACGCCTGAAGTTCTCATTTCCTTTCTTGGCGTTGCCGCCGCAGGGGGTGTCGTCTTTCCCATCGATTACAACCAGACACTCGAAAATGTTGAGTTTATATTAAACCTTGCCAATCCAACCATAGTAATTGCCGATGAACGTTTTCAGAATATTCTTTCTCGTTTCAAAGACCACTGCTCAGACGAAAAGATAATAGTGATCGGACCGAAGACAACGAATCAGCGCCGGTCCTGGGAGGAGGTCTTTGCACAGCAATCTTTGAATCCGCCGGGTGTTGAGATACAAGATGGTGATGTCTTTTATTTGAACTTCACCTCTGGTACTACAGGGCTTCCAAAGGGGGCTATTACAACGCATGCCAACATATACTGGAATACCCTTTCGGCAGTAGAAAGCTTGGGCTTGACCGAGGAAGACATTCACCTGTGTATGTTTCCGGTCTTCAGCCATCCCCATGAACTTTTCGCCCGATCTTTATACCTTGGAGGGACCATTGTTTTGATTGATAGTATCTATCCTAAGTCAATAGTGACGATAATTTCAGAGTATCGAGTGACGTGTATGATGGCCGTTGCCTCGATCTACGACACTTTGGAGCGATTACCATTGTCTTTCCCATTCGATCTGAGTTCTTTGAGAATACCCGAGAGCGGTGGCATGTACACGCAACCAACCTTGGAGCAAAAATTTAGGCAACGCTTTGGAGTTCCTATCATCCCCGTATGGGGCAGCACTGAGACCTCGGGGATCGCTTTGGTCACCCCTGTTGAAGGTGAACGCAGGCCGGGTTCTATGGGAAAACCTTCCCGCTACTACCAGGTGAAGGTGATGGGAGAAAGCGGAGAGGAACTGCCTCCAGATGAGGTGGGAGAGATGGCGGTAAAAGGTCCCGGTGTCTGCAGCGGGTACTATAATCAACCCGAAGAAACGGAAATTTATATGAAAGATGGTTGGTTTCTCACCGGTGATATGGTAAAAATGGACAGGGAAGGGTATTATTATTTTGCAAGCAGAAAGACCGGTATGATGAAGGTGGCAGGTGTGAAGGTTTTTCCTCTGGAGATCGAGAACGTGCTGCTCAACCATCCCAAGATTAAGGCGGCGGCGGTCGTTAAGGTCCAGGATCGTTTGCGCGGCGAAGTACCTAAAGCGGTTATTGTCGTTAAGAATGGTTTGGAAATAAGCAAAGACGAGATCCTCAAGTACTGTGAGAAAAAGATGTCAAGATGCAAAATCCCCAGTATCATTGAGTTTAGAAGTGAGCTTCCCAAGACCCCGGGTGGTAAAATTCTGTATCGAGAGCTATAACCGGAAGGGGTTAAATAATAATAGTGAGGAATGAATTTGCTATGGAATCTAGGGTTGTTGTTGTCCACGCGGATATTGATCCTATGCAAGGTATTACGAAACCGGGTTCTCACCAGATATACAGAAATCCCAGGGTATCTGTGGAAAACCGAAAATTACAGGCGCTCCGTTCCGATGAGGTCCGGATTGAAATGATCTACGCGGGAGTGTGCGGCACGGACGTCCATCTCGTGGATACAAATCCTGATACGGGCTACATTCGATGTTCGGCCCCGGCTCAAATCCCTCGTGAAGGCCGGGTCATAGGTCACGAAGGGGTCGGGAAGGTGTTTGAGGTCGGAGCTCAAGTCCGGCATGTCAAATCCGGCGACTATGTGACGTTTGAGTCAATCATCGTCTGCCATTACTGCGATGAGTGCAGGCGAGGAGACTTTAATCAATGCCGTAATGCCTTATTGCTCGGGTTGGAAAAGGATGGGCTTTTCGGCACGATAGTCGATGTTCCGTCCATGCTCACTCACGACGTTACCGCCCTGACGAAAAACGAGAAAGGACTCAAGGCGGCTGCATGCGTTGAACCGGCAGGCGTCGCTT
>DLME01000090.1 GCA_002479215.1 Syntrophaceae bacterium UBA7544 | reverse complement strand
ATTAGTTATGACAGGATTGAACGCCGGGGGAATTAAACGTTCAGCCCGGGTGACCGATATCGTCGTTATTTTATCAATCATGTCACTATTGGCCTTCGTCGTGATTGGCCTACCCCATGCACGAATATCAAATTTATCGCCTTTCAACACTGGAGGAATAGGCGGAATATTGCGTGCAACAGGTCTGCTGTTCTTTGCTTACACCGGATACAGCCGGATTGCCACTTTAGTCGAAGAAGTGCGTAATCCAAAGCGCACGATTCCCATCGCAACAATCACTGCATTGGGCACCGCTGTGGTGTTATATCTTCTCGTCGCAACGACGACCCTGGCAATTCTTGGTGCATCCGGTGTTTCAAAATCTGCTTCGCCATTGGAAACTACCATGACATTGCTGGAAAACACGCTCGGCATCATTATCATCTCGACCAGTGCGTTGCTCACAACATTTAACGAAGGTTTATCCGACTTGCTGGGTGTTTCACGGGTTGCTTTTGCGATGGGACGCGAAACCGACCTTCCAAAAGTTCTGGCTAAGTTAGGAAAAGAGCAAAACCCCTGGCGCAGCGTACTTTTTGTCGGCACAATTTCGATTTTGATTGCCGCTTTCGCTCCGCTTACAATAGCAATCGCAGTCTCTAGTTTTGGTATTCTTCTCTATTATTCAATTACTAATATGTCAGCTTTTAGGCTGCCGACTCCCCTACGCATGTTTCCACACTGGTTACCCATTGCAGGGTTAATCGGCTGTCTCGCCTTAGCTTTTTCCCTAGCTCCTAAAGAGATAGGCTTGGGGCTTGCAATTCTTTTAGTCGGAATCATTTTTCGGGTCTTCCGGTTATTAGTACTAAAAAGAAGAAAAAGCAATGTTCACAGATCTTGATCGAGTTGAACAATGGGAAAGATGACTCTAGCCGAATTCAGCATGTTGATCACAATAGATAATGATATTCAACATTTGGCCTTACGACAGATGTTTATTATCCTATCCTGGCAAAAAAATGATTTATTCAATTCATTATTTTACTGACGAATTTACTTATTGCACCTTAAAAATAAATATTTCAGGTTCCAGCGTTTTTTCCTGCTTGTCGTAGCCTATATTTTCAAATGGCAGGCACTCGTGGCGTTACTAGGTTTTTAGCTTCCCAGATTGCAGAAATAATGAAATAGCTTCTTAGGAAAGCGAAAGGTTCGCCGCTGCTTTAACAAAAGCCAGTTCCATCTTGTTCATGCATGCTTCATAAAAACGATAATTATTGCCCCCGGTTTTCTTCACCCCATACATCGCATACAGTTTAGTTAGTCTCTAACGGGACAAAAATAGTATCTTCACCGGAAAGATTTGCTGGACAGGTAATTTCGGTGTAAATCGTCTCAGTTGCATTTAAATCCGGTAGGTTGTTATGGAAAATCAGCCTGTAGCTGGATCCATCAGCTGGGGATGCAGTAAAAGTAAAATCGTCTGAGGTGTCTCCTGGATCCGTTGAACTTGTAGGAACCAATGGGTAAATTAATGAATCTCCCGCTTCAATCTTAAAGTTAACACTGCCACCCGAAGATGGCTGTTCCGTATTGTACCAGCAGCTTACCTCATGATCTGGTGTCAAATTCATATCAATAGTAAAAGTGCCTCCGCCTTGAAGGACCATACTTAATTGATATATTTGCCATTTCGTACCTTCTAAATCGGTAATATCGGCAGTTTTAACTACGTTATAAGACCTTGTTGGAGTCGTAACCGTTGTCGTTTGCCCGACACAACTAATCAATAACAAAGGTACAATTGTTGAAGTTAGCAACATTATAGCCATACCGCGTTTATTATTTTTCAATTAAATCCCTCTACTATATATCCATTTTCTTGTTGCATGCCAAAAACACAACCGGTCATAATCTAAATCAATTATGGCAATCAAACATTAAATCTTCGGGTCTTACCTGATCAAAAAAAGAAATATTATTAAATTAATGTTTCCGAATAATATGTTTACTAAAAAGAAGCACGATGTTCTTTGGATCTTTCGCTCAACAAAACACACCATTTGTTTGTTATAGCCAAAATAAAATGTGCTTAATTCTTGTTTAGAAATAAACCCTTTGACGCTGCTCGGCGTGTGCTCATAACCTTTGCCATTTTTTATTTCTTGCTGAGGTCGACTCCACAAGCAAAGACTGTTCTTATTTCTTCCTTACATTTTTCCAGTCGTTTTAATATGCATTCGGCACCATGAGTTATTTAATGTCACCGAAGATAGTTCCAGTAACTGTCGCTCGTTCGGCCATACCAAAATAAAACTACCCCACAATTATCACACACGATTTGAGTTACGGATTTACCGTTTGTAGTAATTATGTTTGCGCCATCCAGTAGTTCTTTTTTAGAATGGCACTTCGTGCAATATATTTCCAAAAGTATTCCTCACATTTGTCACCCGTATGAATTTTTTACCTTCGTCCCAAGTAAAATACGGGTTTAATTCGTTATTAATATCGCAAAACTACATGTTTTTTGACACCTTTAATTTAACTTTACTTCAACTTTTACCAGTGTCAATACCCGGAAGCAACTACTAAAGAAATAATTTATTATGTCATTGGTATAACTTGTCATGGCTCTTATGGGACGCCGAAGTGTCAATCGATACGGATTTAGAGAGAGTTGGTTGGTGGTGATCATAACAACCGCTCCTGTATCCCGGCCAAACTCAAATCTATAATGACGGCTGGCTTTCTGTTATACATATATCAAGTTTTATTTTCCCAACCTGCTTTATATTTTTGACAGGCTCGTCTCGTAGCACTATACTGGGTATCAGCTTCGAGGAGGACTTTGTATGGAAATTTTCTGGTTTTTCATTGGGCTTGTCTTGGGTGGCATTATTGTTTGGCTGGTGTTTAGCGCTCGGAGTGCCTCGACTCGAACGGCGCTAGAAACGAAATTAAAAGCAGCTGAAGAAGTTCAGCAGAAGTTTTCGCAAACTTTTGAATCTATCGCAACTAGTGCTTTGCGTAATAATAACGAGTCTTTTTTACAATTGGCTAATCAGAATTTCGCAACACACCTTACTCAGGCACAAGGAGACCTCGATCTCAGAACCCAGGCCGTGGCAGCATTGGTTAAGCCATTAAAAGATACCTTGGATAACATTGAAAAGGAACGCCTAAAAGCCTATGGCGGTTTTACACAAATGACTTCATTACTAGCTAAAGAAACCAGAGATCTTACGGCTGCATTACGAACTCCCCAAGGACGAGGTCAGTGGGGGCAATCCACTCTCCGACGTGTCATTGAGCTAGTTGGCATGATTGAACACTGCGACTTCACTGAACAAACAACCATCTCGACAGGAGGAGCAATTTTACGACCCGATGTGATTATACATTTACCCAACCAAAGACAGGTCGTGGTAGATGCCAAGGCACCTTCGCTTTGGTGGGAAGACTATCTTGAGGCTGATAAAGCTGAAAGTGAAGATGAGAGAGAAACAGCTTTGAACCTGCTCGCTAAACATATTAGAGAACATTCGCGGAAATTAGCGGCTAAGTCTTATTGGTCGGCCCTTTCCGATGCGACCGAATTTGTCGTCCTGTTCCTTCCTGGCGAACCCCTTTTAGCAGCAGCCTTAAAGCAAGATCCCGAATTGCTTGAGGATGCGATGTCCGAGAGAATAGTGTTAGCCACCCCCGCAAGTCTATATTGCTTATTGCATGTCATCAATCATGGATGGAAACAACAGCAACTCGCCGAAAATGCGCGACGTATTAGCGTATTGGGACGGGAGATCTATGACCGGATAGCCGATTGGAACGTTCATCTCGTAAAATTAGGTGAGGCATTGGATAAAGCCGTCACGGAATTCAACAATAGTATTGGATCGTTAGAGAACCGAGTATTGGTTTCAGCCAGACGTTTAAAAGATTTGGGGGTAAATAGTGACAAGGATATTCCTGAAACGTCTCAGATTGATGTGACCATTAGAAAATCCTCAGGTTTAAATCAACCTCCTTTAACTAAATAAATGGTGGATAAACTTTCTTGCGTTTCATCTTGGCCAATTAAATGTTTCTAGGCCACTAGACTTGAATATCAGCTAAAATACTCGGATCAACGATATTTTTACTTTTTTCCTGATTTAACACTCGGCTTCGTTCCCCAAAGTAAAAGGCCTAACGCGGTGGCAAAAGCCGGGTCTTTTAATCGGTCATCGCCGTATTCATTTTGCGGTGTCCCAATTCTTACCGGCATTTTTAAAATTCCTTGACCAAATTCATTAATGCCCGCCAAATTGGAGCTTCCGCCTGTAAGTACCAGTCCGCCTGGAGCAATTGCTTTTTGTTCGCCATTCGGTAATTCCA
>DLME01000116.1:16835-17200 GCA_002479215.1 Syntrophaceae bacterium UBA7544 | reverse complement strand
TACAGATTGAAAGAAAGCATGTCCTTGAAAAATCCCGAATGCTCACTTTCAGGAAGAAGTAAATATTCCATCCCCAGCAAAATCTTGTTTAGCTTTTTTAGCTCATCGCGAAGTTTAGCTTTCTCGAATTCCATATTTTTTGCCGCCTAATTTATTTCTTTTTGAGTTTGTCAATCAACGATGGTAAATCTTTTTCCTTGGCCGGAAAGACCTTGCCTTTAGAACCTTTCGTAATGGGTCACAAAATTATTAACTGCGCTAAAAAGAAATGTTATATTTGATGAAATAGAAGGAACTTATTTTATTCAAAGCAGTCCAAGTACTAAAGCAGCAGTGCCAAGCATGGCATGAGAGATGGTAACCCC
>DLME01000116.1:1323-16769 GCA_002479215.1 Syntrophaceae bacterium UBA7544 | reverse complement strand
GATGGTAACCCCCCAGAAATTTGGATATTTGTAATAGATGATGCTCCAGATAAGTCCTATGAAAAATGTAACGAGCATTGTCATGGGGTGTTGGTAGATGATATGAAGGAAACCAAAAGATAGTGAAGATAGGACAATTATGGACCAGTGCCTCTTATAGCGGAAGTTCCCCATTTCCGCAAATAGAAGAGACCGGAAAAAGAATTCCTGAGCAGGTGTTAGGATGAGAATATAAAAGACAAAGAATAGAGGCCAGAACTGGATCGTTGCTTTTCCGATCAAACCTGCGTTATGCAGCCAATAAAGAAGAGACAAAAATAGGATAGAGATTCCAAAATTCCACATCAGAGATTGCTTTAACGTGTCGCGTCGGAATCCCAGATCTGACCAGCGGAACTTTCGCAGCAATACATAAGAAACCATAACCGCCAAAATACAGAACATTACGGCAAAGCGATATCGAAGAGGAATAACTCCCGTCCAGATCAAGGTTACGGGAGCATATAACGTGCCTGCAAGGAAAAAAATAAAGATCAGTATATGATTTTGCCTGTATTTTTGTTTCAAGGTGTCTGTGAATACCATTTCAGATGCTCATTAAGGGTTCAGTATTTTTAATATCATTTAACACACAAGAATGAAAAAGCAACACAATTTTTGAAGTGTCCACCAGATTTTCTAAGGGCAGGATAGTTTTTATCATTATCGTTAATGGCCTTCAAGATTCTGTCATATTTAGGAGCATCTAATCTTTTTGATAAATCAAGAACATAGTTGGCGGATGCAATTTTATTACTTTCGTTTAGGGCTTTAGTTTGTATCTCGACTTGTTTTTGAACGATAAAAATATGCCACAGGGCTAAGAAAATGCCAACTATAACAAAAATAGATTGTAGTATACTAATGTACTCTTTTAAATTTTTATAGAATTTTGACTCTATCAGCATAAAGTTCAGCCATCCTTATAGTATGACATACTCTAAACTCTGAATATTAAACTTGAAATTAAATATACCTATCCTCTTTATTTTTCGGATGCCTTGCCAGTTACTAATTATTTCAAAATTGGCCAAATGGTGCCAGAAGTTCCAAGAGGTGGAAGAGTCGCAGAACAAACTGTAGTCGTTGTGTTGATAATAGTTTGTTCAATTTCTGATATCCGCTTAGCATCAATAGCATCTGGAAAGTAAATTGTAGGTTTTTGGATTTTTTTATATGTTGCTAAGCCGTCGATTAACTTTTCATAACAGCATAAGTTTGATAATGAAAACTTTATTTTGACAAGATCAGCGACAAGTAACGGATTCAAAAAGCATTTGCCTTGAAACTTTACAAGATAATCTTTGTCATGCGTAACAAGTATTAAGTTATCGGAAGGTTTAATTTTTTTTAGTAATTGTTCCCAAGAGATTTGATCACCCAATGGGTCTTGTTTTTTCCCAGGGGGATTGCCAGTTTCTTTTCTAAACCGTGCTAAAGACAGTTCATCACTTGAAGCAGTTTCTGCTCTTTCAAATATTGTTTTCAAAGTAAGAGATACATGGTCTGATGAATTGGAAATCTTATCTAAAAGTTCTTTAATAATTATAGCTTGATTGTTTTTTAGAGAATCCATTTGACTTATCTTTTCATTCCAGTCGTCTATTGAAGGAATATTAAAATGGGCTGGGATTGATGCTTTTTCAAAGGCTAGTAAATCAGAATAGTAGTTTTTAAAAGAGACGTGAGCACACATGAGTTTGTTTCTGTTTACTTCGTTAACAATTTGCATTGTAATGAAGATATCTTCAGAGCTTTGCTCAAGGGTCTCGAGTAAACTAGCCATTTCGTGCGCTTTTGAGTCATAGAAACGTAGATATATATTGGCATCAATGAAAAGGACAGTAGACATAAAAACCTCATAGAATTGTCACAAGAACCCTAATATCATTTTAGGTAGTCAAAGATAAGTTAACTAACTAACCCCTTATACGCCTTTATAGTTTTGAGGATTATTAAAAGAAATCTACACTTTAAAAATGGGTATGTCAAATGTGTATTTCAGGAAGGAAGCTGGATTTTGCAGGAACAGAAAATATACTGTCAATACTTTGCGCATTTCATCCCGTATTTAGTAAATTAACCCTATCATTAAATGTAACGCTTTGTATTGGAAAGCTCGGATATCCAGTTTTCGATGTTGCTTACTGCTTTAAACAAAAATACCTGCCGGTATTGACCCTGAGAAAAATTGTATAAAATCGGACAGGATTTTTGCACCCTGTGATCCAGGACTGCTGAGTTGTCGCCGGTTAGCTTTATCCTGTGATATTTTGTCGCCGATTACGTTAATATGACCTTCGGTTTTCTGGGCTAAGCTAATCGGCGACACATGTCTGGGGAAAGAGCTGAAGGGGAGGTGTCCAAATTTATCTGCACAAGATTATTAAAGCTCCGTCGTAAGTAAAGTTGTCGTCAAATGTATTAATATGACCTTCGGTTCTCTGGGATAAGCTATTCGGTGAAAAAAAATCTCCGATGTGGTAAAAAAAGCAGTAATATTTTAGCGGTCAATTTTTTTAAATCTTTGTTTTACTTATCTTATAATCCTATTTTCTGTCACAAATAGTCACGAATAGTAACAGCTAGTCAGGCTTCATTCCTTTGTAACCGATTAGCTTAGCCCTTTCAAAAGCTGTGAGGATTAATGTATTCGGTTACAAAGGAATGAAGCCTGATAAACCCTGATATACCCTGATGAAGCCTGATGGAAACACTAAAATAAGCGAATTAAAATGTAAGTTTAAAAAAATTGGCCGAAAAAATTTACCGCGCTTTTTTACCCTCCCGGTGGATTTTTGTCACCGAATGCTTTGATTTGAAAACCTGTGGATAGAGCAACGTAATCGGCGACAACTTTACTTAAGACGGAGCCTCGATAATTTTGCGCCGATTAATGTCTGCGCTGCGCGTTTAGTTTTTTCCTCAGTCAGTCTCCGTGTAGGTACTTTTTTACAACGGTTCCCCCTAAAGATTTTCCCCCGGCAGTGGTACGAAGCTATTATTTCATCAATATTTGAGCGTTTTCTTTTCATATAAAATCCCCTTGCTTTTTACTCTAAAAAACATACTGTAGTCTGTTTGAAAGGAGAAACAATATGGGTACCATTAAAGACATCGTTGATCTTGCTATTCAACTTGGTCGTAGCGTTCAAGACCGGAAGCTTGCCGCCGAAATATTTAAAATTCAAAAGTTGATACTTACGGTTCAAAAGGATGATGCGGCGCTTGTGTCTGAAAACCTTGACTTGAAAAAGAAGATATTTGAACTTGAAAAAGATAATCTTGCACTTAATAAAAAATCTTTTGCTAAAGGTTTGCAAGATAAATACGACTTTATTAAAGAACTTGGCATCTATAAATCTAAAGAATCTGGACATTTTTTTTGTACCTCTTGTTTAATGAAAAATATTGAATCTCCGTTAACCGAAAAACCAAGCGGTTGGCGGTGTGAATTAAAGGATTGTGGGGAATTTTATAGCAACCCATCGCATCACCTACCCAAACGTAGGCCTCCTTCATATTTTCGCGGGAGATAGCGGAACTAGAGATGGTGCCTTCTTCACAAACTACTCCTGTAACAAGTATATAATCCCCCATTTTTTTAATTGACACATGATCTCCTTAAATTTATACTTTCAAAGATAATCTCTTATGAAATATTGTTGAAATATCGAGGAGCAATATGGCCGACATGGCGACTATTCTTAACGCGTTCTACGAATTTGATAGGGAATCTGTTCGCATCAATGATGATATAGTTCGTAAGTTGGATCAGACTGTTCCACCAGTTATTTATCATTATACTAACGACGTCGGGCTTAGAGGAATACTAGAAACAGGGAAACTTTGGCTGACTGATATTTTTGCTCTCAACGATCCCTCCGAGGTGATACACGGTTTATCATATTTTATCAAAGCATTAGACGCTAAAATAGCTAATGGTCATTCAGATGGGAAGAGCATTGCTGAATTTTTTAAAATTTCCGTGGACAAAAAAATACTTCCCTTAATTTTCTTTGTTTGTTCATTCAGCTCGGAAGGAGATGAGCTTGGACAATGGCGTGCATATGCAGATAATGGTCGTGGCTTCACTATTGGATTTGATACAGAAATCCTCGAAAAAGCGTTCGAGATGGACATTTCAACACCTGGACATGGAATCTTCAACGCTACATTTCCTGTTACATATAATGACAGAAAACTCGACGAGATACAAAGGGACTTGGTCGAAAGACTGTTTCTCATAAATCCTTTTCCACGTAAAGAGGATTTGGGCGAAGATGCATTAAAAAAAAGCTGCTCTATTCTCTCACTCATAACAGCTTATACCCAGCTATGTTCTGCAAGCACAGAGCCTACGAAAGCGAGGAGGAATATAGGTTTCTCCAGATACACTCTGCTGGTACGACCCCTACTGTAAATTACAGAAGCCGCTCATATTCGTTGATCAAATACAGAGAATTTGATTGGCGTTCTTTGGCTGCAAAGGCGCTTAAAAAGGTCTTCATAGGTCCTTCAGCAGATAAGCCAAAGGCGCTTCAATTTGCACGTGATTGCCTACAAAAGGCAGGTTTTGACGATAACGATATTGAATTGATAAAATCAGAAATACCATACAGAGCTTTATAGGGTCGGTGAGAAGAAAAAAGGTCAAACCTAATTTCTTATCATATTGTAGATCACAATTGATATTCCGCACTTTTGTTAGTTCATAAAGGCAGTGGACTCGTAGGTGAAACAGATAATCGACTTCTTCCTGAAGTCAAGCATCCAGCAATTTTGGTGAGCATACTTCCTTTCAAGCAGTAATCAATATAGCAGTTGGACAAATTTTCCACGTTTTACGAAGTTCGTTTTTAATCCTTATTACCATGAAATACGAAATGCTATAAATAGGTATTTGCTGAAAATAATGGAATATTTTCCTTTCAAGAAAAAGGGTGTTATGTTATTTTGATACTCAAATTATCGGAAGAAGCGAAGTTCGTATATTAATTGTTATGCCACCTCAAAGAAAATAAAATGCTAAGGAGATATGCATATGAAAAAGATGACATCCGTCTTAATATTTTTTATTCTCATTTCATGCACCTCTGCTTACGCTCAGAGCACAGCGCCAACTCAGGAAATTATAATCAACCAAATTAAGAAGGCCGTTGTTTTTCTTCAGACTGACTGGGAAGATTCTACAACTCCTAACATATCGAATGCTAAAAAACAGCCACTGACTAAATCCACAATCGGTACGGGCTTCTTGATTTTTGTTTCTATTCCAGAATTGGGTAAAGACGCTACCGGTTACCAGCAAGGCTATATCTTTCTTGTCACCGCCAAACATATGATACGGCAATCAACTCCCGATCATAAACCGGGACCATACGCTAAGAATGTGACCGTATTTTTCAATAAAATTGAATCTAACCATCCATCGGGACAACTTCGTGACCAATCGAACATAGAAATAATAGATTCGCGCGGCGACCTCCGTTGGTTTGTAGATAGATCAGACCCTGTTGCTGACGTCGCTTTACACTGGCTGTCTATTAACACAAACTCTGTTGATTTTAAAACTATCGCCCAAGACTTGTTTGCCACGAAATCTATCGTTTCGGAAAAGTATGTAAACGAGAATGATGAAGTATTGTTTTCAGGCTTCTTTGGAGGATTTGCAGGTTCCAAAAAAAATTACCCTATTGTGCGCCATGGTCACTTAGCACTTTTGCCGGGTGAGGATGTTTTAGTAGATGATAAGAGACCTGACAAGAAAACCCAAATATACCTGGCGGAAGTAACGTCTTTTGGTGGAAATAGCGGGTCTCCTGTTTTTTTACGACTGGGTGGCGTAAGAGAAAGTACTGAGGTGAAATATGAAGGGTACACTTACCTTTTGTTAGGAGTAATGAGCGCTTATTATCCAGATAAGGAGACGAAACAGAATTCCGGCATAGCACTGGTTGTTCCAGCAGACAAAATAAATGATATTCTCGCGAGTGACCTTGTGAAAGCTTTATTCGCAAGCGCTATCGCCTCAGACAAAACCGCTAAAGGTGACCTTAAAGCTGCTGAGGCCAAATTTAAGGAATCTATAGATATTTTGGAACGACAGGCACCGGAAAGTTCACAACTAGTTGAAACCATTGAAACCTATGCAAATATGTTGGAAATCGCTAAGCGCAGTGATGAATCCCACATGATGCGAACAAAAGCACAAAAGATTAAAAGTCAGCCCGTATCAAAAGCTCCGATACCGTGATCATGCCTCCAACGAAATATTCACTAGGGAATTTTGGAATGGATTGAGGACTATTTGAAGACACTGGAAAGCATAACAAATCAATCCAGCCGATCGCTACGCTCCGGCTGATTTTTACGTTACTCTCTTTCCATTCGTAATCATCAATTTTGATAACTACCCTCTATTGAACATTTGTAGATGAAAGCCTTAACATGGCATTCTTGATCGACAGGATTTTGAAAAAAGAAGACTTCTTCCTGTACTGTTGTTTTTTCATTTTCCCAATTCACACAACATTTCAATCGGAAATAATCAAAAAATGGCTGAGCTCTAACTTAACATGTGGTACAAGTATCATAGACAGGTCAATTGATTGCCTTATTCAGCACAATTATGTACCGACTTCAATTATTCATAACGAAACAGTTCTTCAACCAGGGATTTTTCGTCGCCTTTAATTATAGTTAGATCTTTAATCTTCATAGCTTACAATAATAATAATCAGTGGCATGAATCTTGATGTTATAAAGTGTCTATAGAAATAAGCCATAAAGTTTGAATGGAGCATTTCGTATGGCGCCTTACAGCGAAAGTGACAGGGTATCACGTGAAATAAAAGAGCTTTCCCTGCTTTTTGAGATAAGTAAAAAGCTGAGTGAAAGCCTTGACCTCAAGGCAGCCTTGAAGTTTGTCCTTCAGGTAATGGCCGAAAATATGGAAATGCCACGCAGCGCCCTAACTATATTGAACCGCAGCAGCGGAGAAGTTGTTATCGAAGAGGCGTACGGACTACTGCCTGATGAACAGGCTAAGGGGAAATACCTTATAGGTGAAGGCATTACCGGCAAGGTAATCGATACGGGACAACCCGTCATCGTGCCCCGGATTTCCGATAGCCCTCTTTTTCTGGACAGAACGGGCTCACGGGAAAAACTGGATAAGCGCGATATCGCCTTTATCTGCATTCCCATTAAAATAGGCAATGAGGTTATCGGAACGCTTTCCGTGGATCGTCTGTTTCACGAAGACACTGCCTTTGAAGAGGACGTCAGGCTTCTCACCATTATCGCATCGACCATCTCGCAAGCGGTCCGCTTGCGGCAACTGGCGCAGGAAGAGCTTGACAAGATCAAGGAAGAAAACCTCCGGCTGCATGATGAACTGAAGATCAGGTATGGCCCCAAAACCATTATCGGCAACGCCAAAGTCATGCAGAACATCTATGGCCTGATCGAAAAGGTCTGCCGCACAAATGCCACGGTTCTGATCCTGGGCGAAAGCGGCGTTGGTAAGGAACGCGTTGCCCACGCGATCCATTACAATTCAAGTTACGCCAGCGGTCCTTACATCATCGTCAACTGTGCAGCCCTGCCAGAGTCCCTTATCGAAAGCGAGCTTTTCGGGCATGAAAAGGGTGCCTTCACCGGAGCCACCATGTTTCGCAAGGGCCGTTTTGAACTCGCCAACAATGGCACCATCTTCCTTGATGAAATCGGCGATCTCCCGCCAGCCGTTCAGACAAAGCTACTGCGCGTCCTTCAGGAACGGGTTTTTGAGCGTATCGGCGGCAATACAAGCATAAAGGTGAACATTCGGATTATCGCCGCAACGAACAGGGACTTGGAAGTGTTAATCAAAGAAGGAAAGTTCCGCGAAGACCTTTATTACAGGCTGAGCATCTTCCCGATTGTCGTTCCGCCCCTCCGGGAGCGAAAGACAGACATCATCCTGCTGGCCAATCATTTCATCGAAAAGTACGCCACTGAATTGGGAAGAAAAATCGTGAGCATCTCTGCGCCGGCAACAGATCTGTTGATACACTACCACTGGCCGGGAAACGTCCGCGAACTTGAAAACTGCATCGAACGGGCAATTATCCTCTGCACTGACGGTGTCATCAGGACCCACCATTTGCCGCCAAATCTGCAGAAAAGTGATGACTCCCCCATCCAAGAGTCGAAAGGTACCTTGCAGGACATGCTGATCTCCCTGGAAAAGGAGATGATCACCGATGCATTGAAATGCTGCCGCGGCAACATGGCCAAGGCCGCACGAATCCTAGGATTGACCGAGAGAATCATGAGCCTCAGGGTGGCAAAATTCAGGATCGATCCGAGGCAAATGAAATAATCTTTCCAGATAAATTGTATTCAAACGTATTCCTACAAATCTGAAGGTTAAAGTTCGTATTCCTACCGTTTTGTCGGTTTTTTCATTCGTCTTTCCGATCGTCTCAAAACTACAAATCGATAATTTTACCTTTCATCGTAGCGACTTATAACTTTTATCGCGCCAAATCTAGGCATTGGCACGAAGGATGCTCTTTCTAAAGCCAATGATATTTCAGCTCAAGAGGGAGGTGTGTCATGGTAAAAATTGAGGCAATCATAAAGTGGGAGAAAATGGAAGAGGTACAAAAAGCATTGCTGGATATTGGTGTCCAGGGAGTGACAGTTTTGGAGGTAAAGGGGTTTGGACACCAGAAAGGCCACACTGAGTCATACAGGGGTACTGAGTTCGAGATTAAGTTCGTGCCCAAGTTGATGCTCACTATCGTGGTCAATGACGAGCAGCTGGACCCTGCGATGAAGGCTATCCAACAGTCAGCTCGTACAGGGAAAATCGGTGACGGAAAGATCTTCGTTACCAGGGTGGAACAGGTCGTTCGCATACGAACGGGAGAGACCGGTCCGGAAAGCCTCTAAGGAGATGCGCCGGTTTTGAAGGTTGTCGAAGAATTATCATATCGAGTCAAATACGAAAATGTATCCGGCTTGAGAGACGTTTAATTATAACGAGAGGAGAAACTTAAAATGACTATACGAAAAGAGGAAAAACTTAAAATGACTATACGAAAAAATGTGCACACAATTGTGATGGCTGCAATAGTCATCGCTTTCATACTACTGATCCGTCCGGCTGTTGCACAGGAAAGTCCTTCGCAGGGTGGAGTTCCCCAGGCGATAGCAACCCAAGCTCCGGAGCCTCAGCCCGACCCGGCTGGAATTGCTACGGGGGGCAAGGCAGATGCGATTGATGCGGCCGGCAATGCCTTCGTTGTTACCGAGCCGACCGACACGAAAGCCCCCGACTATACGGAAAAGAAAAAGCAGTACCAAGAGTACAAGGAGCAGGCAGCCAAAGAGCCGCTTGCGGTAAAGCTTGCCGACACCGTCGGGCACGTTCGGATTGCGACCAATTTCAACTGGACTCTCGTTACAGGGTACCTTGTACTCTTCATGCAAGCGGGTTTTGCCCTTCTCACCTGTGGGCTGGTGCGCAAGAAGAACGCCGGCCATCTCATGATGCTTAACTTCGCTGCCTATGTCTTCGCCTTCTTGGCTTACTATGCGTGCGGCTACGCCTTCCAGTACGGCGCGGCTGCGCTGAATGCGGCGCCGACGAATCTTGGAGGGACTCCAACACTGAACAAGTTCCTGTTCGGAAGCGGCATGTGGGGTTTCTTAGGCGGCAAGGGCTTTTTTCTGAGCGGGCCGGGCTACGATTCCGGAAGCCTTTGCCTTACGCTCTTTGAAGTCGTATTCATGGAAACAGCCGGGTATATCATCGTGGGGGCTATCTGTGAGCGGATCACTTTCTGGGCATTTGTCGTCGCCGAGCTCTTCATGGGCGCCCTCCTGTATCCCATGTCCGGTTGTTGGGTTTGGGGTGGTGGATGGCTCTCTCAGTTGGGCATGAGCATGAACCTGGGTCACGGCTACGTGGATTTCGCGGGCTCGACCGTTGTCCATGCCGTGGGCGGCTTCTGCGCCATGGCGCTCGCCGTCATTCTCGGCCCTCGCCTCGGCAAGTATGGCAAGGACGGCAAGCCGCGGGCCTTTCCAGCACACAACCTCGCCTTTGTGGTAATCGGCACCTTCATTCTCTTGTTCGGCTGGATGGGGTTTAACCCCGGCTCCACCCTTGGTGCATCGGACCTGCGCATCTCTGTAATTGCCGTGAATACGAATCTCGCTGCTGTTGCCGCATCGGCGACGGCGTTGATCTTCTGGTACTTAATGTTTGGCAAACCGGACATAACCATGGCCTGCAACGGCATGCTCGCTGGTCTGGTGGCCATCACCGCGCCTTGCGCGTTTGTTAGCCCAAACTCCGCTGTTATCATCGGCATTCTTGCCGGCATTCTGGTTTGTGTGGGGGTTCTTTTCAACGAGCGGGTACTTAAGGTCGACGACCCCTGTGGGGCCATCTCCGTGCACGGCTATTGCGGCTGGCTGGGGGCGGTGAGCGTCGGTATCTTTGCCGACGGTACCTATGGTGCAGGTTGGAACGGTGTCGGCGCAACGACCTACCTCGGCAAGGCCGGTCAGGGCGTGACCGGCCTGCTTCACGGGGACGTAACTCAGTTCTTTACGCAGCTCGGGGGAGCCACGCTCCTGTGTCTATATGCATTCGCGGCTACCTTCGTGGTCTTCAAAATCGTGAACGCTATCCGTTCGATGCGCGTTTCCGAAGAAGTGGAGCGCGAAGGTCTAGACGTTCCAGAGTTCGGTCTGCCTGCGTACGCTGATGGCGAATCTGTCCACTAGTAGTAGGTGTTATGGAATGGCGCATTCGGGTATCCCTTTGGAAAAACATGTACCTCCGTTGATATATTCACAATCACGGAGATCGAGGGACAGGGCAGGCAAAAGGGCCTGGAGCAAAAGGTGCGGAATAAAATGTATAAGGTGGATCTCTTGACCAAAGCCAGGGTGGAAGTGATCGTAAAGGATGGTGAATGCGACGGGATCATCAAAGCCATTACCGCCGTCGCTCATACCGGCAAGATCGGAGACGGGAAAATATTCATCCATCCCGTGGACGATGCTGTGCGGATTCGCACAGCCGAACGAGGCGATGCAGCCATAGGGTGAGGTTGTTCTATGGACAATGATAAATTAGAGACCGGAGAAAATGTATTGGAGCGGTGTGTTTTCGACTGTGAAAAAATGATTATCATTCATGCTTTGACAAGAACTAAAGGCAACCAATCAGCCGCTGCAGAACTTTTAGGAACTACAAACCGCATCCTGAGATATAAGGTGCATAAATACGAGATTGATTGTGAACAATTCAAATGATGAAATGTAAAGGAGAATTAAACACTATGAAAAACCATATGAAGAAAATAAAAATAATTACAGCATTTTTACTTTCGCTGCTTATTGCCGCATTACCGTTAACTAGCCGGGCAGAAGACCAGAAGCCGGCCGAGCCTGTAGTGAAACAGTCAGCTCCGGCGAGTGCTCCCGAACCACAAGCCCAGGAGGAAGATAAGGTGACGGGCGAGCTAGATTTAAGTGTACTGAGTGCCTATATCTGGCGCGGGTATGAGCAGACCCGCAGCAGCGTAGTCGTGCAGCCGTCGGCAACTATCAGCTATAAAGGATTTGCGGTGAATGTCTGGGGAAACTTGGATACAAAACCATATTCCGCCACTGATGCCAAGTATGGCGCTAAATACACGGAAACTGACTATACTGCTTCCTACTCTAGAAAGTTTGGAATTTTGCAGGTGACTCCGGGGTACATCTACTACGCTTTAGGTGCGCCTTATGCCGGAGGAAGTGCTCCGCTTGATGCTCAGGAGCTTTTTCTTACCGTTGGTTTAGATACTATTTTATCGCCGACATTGACTGCTTATAAGGAAATTGATCATTACCGTCAGTGGTATTTTTTACTGGGAGTTTCTCACACCATCGAATTCAATAAGATCATCAGTTTAAAACTGGCCGCTTCGGCAAGTTACCTGCTGTCCACCGATGAAACCACTTATGCAAAATATGACAGCAATTCATTACCCACAACGGATAAGTACAATAATTTCCATGATGGAACTGTTTCCGTCTCCCTGCCCATAACGGTTTATAAGACATTGTCGGTTACGCCGATAGTTTCTTATGTTTTTCCTCTGTGCGACGATGCTCGGTATGAAATGAGAGCGCACAGCGTGCCAGAAGGAGTTACCAATCCATCCAATGGAAATAGCACCTATCTTTATGGAGGCGTAACTTTAAGTTACACTTTCTAAGAAAGAATGTTTGTTTTGTAAAGCTGCTGCAATTTGTTTGGAATAAATTGTAGCAGCTTTTTATGGTTATTACCGGCAAATTGATTTTCCAGCAGGAACATTTTTTCCAGAAACTCCTCCACAACGAAACGGCATATGCCATTTAGCGCAGGCCCCAATGGGATGAAATCGAAACGGTCATATTACCGATTCGGGTTTGATTAAATCCATTATACTTACTGAAGCTTTCTAAAAGATGCAATCGTTTTCAGTTTTGCTTGAAGTTCCTTGCATATAGCTTTGCGTGGGGCCAAATCTTTGCTTGGTTCATTAGTGATGTCGGATACCACAATTCGATCAGTAATCATCAGTTATTATAAATACCCACCACTAAACAGTAGTAGGTGAAACAAACAAATATTACTAAATCAGTGTCCTGTGATATTTTGTCGCCGATTTCATTGATCTATCCACAGGTTTTTATTTAAACGTATTTGGCGACAAAAATTCACAAATGGGGTAAAAAAACACGGTAAATTTTTTCGGCCAATTTTTTTAAACTTCTATTTTGATTCGCTTATTTTAGCTGTTTCCATCCCGAATTATCTCACTTCGCACGTTTGTAACCGAATACTTTTAAATTAACATTCACCATGCACTTCCACTGTCGATCCATATCCTTGAGCGTCAGGACCGTCCGCTTCACTTCTTCCCAACACATCCGTAGCCGGTATCGGTCGGCACGGCCAATCTGCAAGCATTAGCAGCAGGATTTTTTCTCATTTATTTGACGATACGCAAACTTCTAATATCCGATCCACGTTGAAGCGGCGCTTTTCCTTACGCGTCAGGCAATAGGCATCCATCCCAACAAAAGGATGACCGTTATATTCCATCTCTCCAACAGATAGCGGTCTGATTGTGCGGCGCGATTTTTCGTCCTTTGCTTTTAAATAGAGAATATCTAAATTTTTCTTTTCTTTAATAGCTGCATTAATGATCTGCAGCTTATCCTCGTGGGAGCATTTTTGTTCTGCTTTATCGTATTGCGTGCGAGTAAGAAATTTTACAATATGCCAATCCATCAAAATATGACTTTTCTTCAGCGGCTGCTTCAGAACTATTCCATCTAGCGATGTGCAGCGGGAAAGAGCCACATACATCTGTCCGTGGGCGAACGTTCCGCGTCCCACATCAATGATAACGTTTTCAAAGGTTTTCCCCTGGCTTTTGTGGATAGTGATGGCAAAAGCCAAACGGACAGGATATTGGGTGAATGACCCGACATCTTCGGAACGAAGCTCATCATTTTTTAAAAAGAAACGGTAGATTTTCCAGGTATAGGGACTAATTTCCACGGATTCGCCGTTATCCAATTTGGCAGTAATTATCTCTTCTCCTTCGTCATCTTTTTTGAATCCCGTTATTTTGCCGATGGTGCCGTTGATCCACCTCCCATAGGTATCATTGTTCAAAAGCATTATTTGGGCGCTTTTTTTTAGTTTCAATTCTATTGCTGTCGGCAGATATTCCTTACTAAATTCGCCATCAATCATACCTTGCGCTTTCCATATTTTGCCGGGAAGCCTAGCCAATTGTTCCTCGTTAATGCCATCGGCTAAGTCATTAGTGCTGGTCAAAGATAGATAAAAAGAGCCGGAAGGGGCGGTAAACTGAGAATCATGGCGCTTATTGAACAGCGCGATATCGTCATCCGTGATGGAGTTATTGCGGATAGCGTTGAGCAGGCGAATAAATTCGTTATCCTTCTGGCGATAAACTTTTTCCAGCTCGACAAATTCCATATCCAGTTGTTCCAGGATTTTGGCACTGAAAAAATAAGGGCTGCTATAGTACGACTGGAAAATATCTCTTTCCCGGCTGGTAACAACAGGCGGCAGTTGATAGAGATCGCCGATCAAGATCATTTGCACGCCGCCGAAAGGACGTTTGGAATTGGGGCCGTTCAGACGCAGAAATTTATCCACACAATCCAGCAGATCAGCCCGTACCATGGATACTTCATCAATGACGATGGCCGTCAACTTTTTATAGATAGACGTTTTTTCTTTGGCGGCGCTCTTTTTCTTCTTGATAGCAGCTAGAGTTACATCCGGCTTGAAATGGAAAAAAGAATGAATTGTCTGTCCGCCGACATTAATGGCGGCAACACCGGTCGGGGCCAGGATTACTACTTTCTTTTTTGTCGTATTGCGGAAATAATTTAAGAGAGTTGATTTACCGGTGCCCGCCCGGCCTGTGATGAAGATATTTTTGTCCGTCTCTTCCATCAATTCCAGAGCTCGCTTGAACTCGGGATTAAAATCAATCTCCACCGGTTTTGCTGTTTTATTCATTTTAACCAGCCTTTTCTGGTGTTACCGCAGGCTTTCTTCCAGGGCGAAAAAATGAATCCAACGGACTTTTGGGTGCTTCGGTCATATCTTTGCCGGCACCAGTTTCTTGTCTAAAAGAAACTTTTGAAACGCTAGAAGAATCTCATTGGCTTTAGTATTGCACAAAATTTCTATGCTTTACGAAGTTCGTTTTTAATTCTTATTACCATAATATCCGAAATGATGTAAATAGGTATTCAATTGAGTTTATATAATATTTACCTTTTGAAAGAAAATTACCCATGTTAATATGATATCCAAATTATCGGTAAAAGCGAAGTTCATATATTAATTGGCGGCTGAGGAATGAAAAGGACTGAGAGATGCGCAATTTGTGGGTGCAAGCTTCATAGAACTCAGGGCACATATGCTTGTCCAACGGTCGAAGGCCGTTCCCATGCATCAAAACATCACTTCGTGGCTGAGCGATTCTTCGGGCGTTCCAACAATCGTCGTGGAACGCAGAGAGATAGAGTGTTTGAGGAATGTCCTTGGGGTATTGAAGGCCAGACAGCGGTCTTTTGTTACGACTGCCATGAAGAACTACTTCACAATCCCATCTTTCTTACAACTGATATTGCTTGTCTTGCCGATTTGGTCAAGGAGCGACATCTTGACGAAGACAGAAAAACAAAATCAAAAGACAAAATTGCAGGCAGGATAAAACTGCTTCACGAGATTATACAACGAGGACTTGAGGAATTGAAAAAAGGATAACACAGCTAACAAAGGCTTGTAGCTAATCTGCTATAAAGCGTCC
>DLME01000116.1:0-1268 GCA_002479215.1 Syntrophaceae bacterium UBA7544 | reverse complement strand
CTCTCACTAAAGCCGAGCGTTAGGCACATTACGAAGGGAACGAATTGTTGCATGATACCAATTTATAGCAACCAACGTCACGATTGGCGTAAGATAATAAAGCCATTGGCTAGTTGCGGGCCGTTTGGTTCCGGAATCATTAGCCTATTTGGCTGCAATTACCAATGTCCATTTTGTTTCGCACAAAAATACAGTTACATGCCTTTAGATAAAAATCATAGACGGGACTTCTCGTGTGAAGAAATAGCGCAAGCTATAGTTGAATGGAGGAAGGCGAATCCGACAAGCTGTTACTTACAGATAACAGGTGGAGAACCGATCTTGAACGACCTCCGTACTGATGAAATGGTAACGGCTTTAATCCAGGCTGATAGTGTGGCTCAGAGTGAGCTTCGAATTATTTACCAGACTAATGGCTCATTTATAGGAAAGACAAACCGAATTCCTGCTTCATTATCCAACTTACGCTCTCTCCGACGGACCGCTATTCTATTCGAGTTATCAATAAAAGGCACAAATCTTAGTGAGTATGCTATTCTTTCTGGTTCAGGAAAACCAGAAGGGTTTTATGATCAATGCAGAGCATATTGGCTGCTCAAGGGGTTAATTAGTAACAATATTTCTGTTGTTGCTCGTCTGGGTTGCGGACACCATAGAAACACAATCCATTTTGTGAATCCTGAATCTGGTTGTAGCATGTTCCTCCATGAATCATGAGATACTGAGTTCAAACGCATCCATAGCGATGTGACTACAAAATATAGGGGAAATACAATGTTGGCGGAGTGTTTAAATGCCGAGGGAGATGGAGCCGCCCACACTTATTTATGTTGCTCAATACCAGCAATCGAAAGATGTCTCAAAATAGGATGCATATGCAGCCGAAGTCCGAGTAGGGCTATTGAACGTATATGCGAACAGGGCCAAGTCCCGGTCCCAAGGAATGTTAATCCTAGACATCTTAATGATGCATACTCTGAATTCCGGCTATATTTCGAGCCTATGGGGAAATCAGCCCACGGCTACTGCGGACTAGACGAATTTCCGAAGACATATCGTAGAAATTGTCCACGAACCTGCAAATATATAGAAGGATAAGCATTGAGCAGAAGTCTTTCATTAGCAACTGCTCTTAGGAAAGAAACGAGGTGTGACTAATAAGGTAATTCAGCCGCCCCATTCGCTTTGCTCACTTCCAGGCGGGCGCGCGTTAATCCGCATCTCCCTGCCGGTACCCATTACGTTACGTTGTTTCAATCCACGCGCCC
>DLME01000038.1 GCA_002479215.1 Syntrophaceae bacterium UBA7544 | reverse complement strand
CTTCTCGACGAGATTTATCCTGGTTTTTAACCTGCGCACGTCATCATTTGTAAAAAGCCGCCAACCATTTCTGTCGCGATGCTCGACATCGGCGAACTTTCCTTTTCTCACCCATCGCAGGAAAGTATCCCGACTAATACCGGCTAATTCACAAGCTTCACTTATGTTGTAGTAAGTCCGACCATCTAGTTGCACAGTCATTCACGAATTCTCCACCATTTTTCATATGTGTAAATATATTTAACTATAACTCAGGCTACTTCACTTACCCATTACCTATTAGTACTCTTATCGGGGTTACGTTTGGGCTGGTACGCAGTTTGAAAACGGTCTTGCGAAGCTACCAAAAAACTCCGCAATGCCATCGTGTTTAAATTACGTGATTTGCAGGACTAGCATAATTTTGTCGGGATAAAGACTTTTTATGGAGCGAATCTTTGTTAAGACGTAGGGGAAAATACGATGAAAAATCCGAGTAGGCTAGAGAGTCCGCATTAAAAAGATGGAAACCCCAGCCTCAAAATAATGCAAAAGCTTTGCCAACGCATGACATTAACAATGCTAGTGCATTAAAAAACGATGCTATATGAACAGATAGGTACATAGTTATAGTCCCTAAAAACCTCATGGCAAATTTCAAAACGTTTTATTAACGGATGAAGAAGTTTCCAAACTTAAGGAAAAATTCAATAGTCAGTTTAATAAACCTAAAATAACCTGGTGTCCAATCGATAGCATGGGAGCCTTTGCAATCCCGCATTGGGCACTATCTCGTCTCAGTGTCTGGACCACTATTGTATGAAATCATTATATTTTTGTAATTAAAACTGCTAGAACCCCCGCAAGAAAAACACCGTCAAACACCCCGGCGCCTCCGATACTTATCATGTGGGCGCCAAGCTTCTTGAAGTTAGGCCAGTTGAGAAGATCTCCCCCTATTAAGGTTCCTAATGTTCCAGAAATATAAGCCACGGGAGCTGGATGGTTACGAGCGAGCAAAAGCGCTAACCCCGCTGAAACTAAAGGAGGCACAAAAGCAGGAACTGTGATTCCAGTTCCTGGAACTGGACGAGCGATCAAACGTACAATAAAAATAACTGCCAATCCGGCCACTAACGTTGGCAACAATGAAGTTCGGAATAACAAATAAATGGAAAAACCGATAGGTATCAAAGCTCCGCCCACATTTATCGCTATTGTTTGGGAAATGACTTTAGGCGGTGTGTAAAAGAAAAACTGCGATAAAAAACTTTGTCGCCCTTCCAATTGAATCTTACGCGTGGTTATTGGGATGTTGATCATTGCCCCTAATAATGTGGCAATCAAAAGAATGATGGCCGAAACTTGTGACAAACCAAGTTCGCTATAGGAAAACGTTACAACATCAATCAAAATAAAGAAAATAAGAATACATAACAATACTAACGTTGCTAGCAGCAAACTTGATCGATACATAATCTTGCCGATGGCTTAATCTAATCACAAATTACTAAAGCGTATTTTTTTTCGCCGTTGCCTGTCAGACGATTACATGCCCATTCGCTTCCCCATTCCCATCCCACCCATATGTCCGAACATCTGCCCCATCAATTTTTGAACGCTGTCAGGCCGATTCTTCAACCACTCAGTAATTTGCCCTGCCTCTAACTGGGTGATAACGCCATTTTGAACGGCCTCCTGGATTTTTTCTGCAATCATCTTCTCCATCCACTCTTTTCTGACACTCTTCACAGCCGCTGCAACCTTCTCGGATGGAAGTCCCAATTTTTCTGCCACCTTGTTGACGAACTCTTTCATTTGATCCGAGCCTTTATTAGTTTCGCTGTCCATAAATTACCTCCAATCCTTGCATTTATTGTTTGAGTATAATTCTACCAGTATAAAAATGTAATAAAGAATTTAATCGAAAAATAACAAATTTGTTACAAATAATATTCTATATGCGATTCATTTACGTCATTCATAATAAGCAGCCCCAATACTGGACCCGTCACTGACCCGTAATTGAGAATAGAATGCCATTCCTACCACAACTCAGACTATTTATATCAAACATGATGTATTACAAAATTTTGCCATCTGAAGGATTGTTTTGACTTCCATCTGCATCATCTGTTCATGGTGTCAGTTATTGACATTTAACTTATTCAGATGGGGGGGGCATGAATAAAGTGCCACAAACACTTCCCTTATCCTGCCAAACTCGGGCTTAAAACGATTGACGAGAAGGATAATCAGGGGCAGAAGGAAAGGAATGACACTTGAATCACTAAGGAGCTGTTCTGAAAGTCCAGATTGCACTAACAGGGCTGTAACCGTCCAATCCCCAACCGCTAACGGATGCCGTATAGGGCGTATTTGATGAGAGATTAATTCCAGGCGTAAATGTTACGACGGTAAAGGTTGGGTCATAAGTTATAGTTCCCCGAATAGAATTATTTCCCTGTTTTAAGACAAAGGCCAAAGTAGTAGGATTTAACCCTTCGCTAAAGATAATTGAAACTGTGCTGTTAATAGCCACACCAGTAGCGTCATTTTGGGGGTTTGTAGAAACAACTGTTGGCTGGATGGTATCAAGTTGTCCTGTTGTAAAGGTCCAAGTATAACTATTCGCCATATGAATGCCGGCCAAGTCGGTAACGCCCGTAGTTACGGTTGCTGTATAAATAGTGGCGCTGGAAAGATTATTTAATGGGGTGAAAACAGCCGCATTTGTACCATCGAAACTGACTGTTCCGTCAACGGGAGTTTTTCCTTCCGCCAGGGTAAACGTAATTACATTAATTGACATTGGGTTTATCGCCTCGCTGAACTTGGCTGTGATTGAGCTGTTCAACGGTACGCCCGACACACCATTGGCAGTAACTGCCGAAACAACTATCGGGGCAGTAGTTTGTGATAAACCTGTCGTAAAACTCCAGACAAAGTTCTGTGCGAGTGAATTGCCTCCCAGGCATTTCACCGCAGTGGTAATCATGGCAATGTATGCCGTGTTTGGGGAAAGCATTTTTGTCGGCGTTAATATCGCTGTTTCATAGCCATCGAATTTTACGGTTCCTGCAACAGGCGTTGTTCCCTGCATCACAGTAAAGGTGCTGGCATTAATTGTTGAAGGGTCCATCGCTTCGTTGAAATAAGCGGTTATGGAATCATTAACAGGCACATTGCCGTTGCTGGCAAATGGGTTGTTGGGATCAACCGGAAATATCGAATTAAATGATGGAATTGTGCTGACGATATAAGGATCCACAGTATCAATGCTACCCGTGGTAAAAGTCCATGTGAAGCCATTTTGCAAATGTTGTCCTTCCATATTAGCGATGGCGATATCGATTGTGGCGGAATAATCAGTGTCTTTAGAAAGGTCATCCTGGGGGGTAAAAATTGCCGTGTTCCCATAATATGACACCGTACCGGGAACAGGCATTGACCCCTGCATTAAGATAAATGTTGCAGTG
>DLME01000131.1 GCA_002479215.1 Syntrophaceae bacterium UBA7544 | reverse complement strand
CGGCCGGAAACTCTTCTTCTGAAAATGACGGCGCGGCGGTTATAATGCTTGCTTCCGAAAAAAAAGTGAAAGAGATGGGAATAAAACCCCTCGCTTATTTCCGTTCTTGTGCGATTGCGGCAACTGATCCAACTTTGACCTACCCGGCCGTGCCTGTGTCCGTTCAAAAAGCGCTGCAAAAAATAAAAGTTACCATTGATCAAGTCGGTCTGATCGAAATTCAGGAAGCTTTTGCCGTTCAGGCGCTGGCTGATGCCCGGCTTTCCGGCATTAAAGACAAAGAAATGGACGAAAAAGTAAACGTTAATGGTTCCGGAATTTCATTGGGGCATCCTATCGGTGCTACCGGCGTAATGCGCTTAACAACACTGATCAACGAAATGACTAGAAGAGAGTGCCGTTATGGTCTGGAAACCATATGTGGCGGCGGCGGTCAGGGCATCTGCATGATCGTGGAAAGAAAATAGTTTAAAGAAAAAATTGGGAGGATTTTAAATATGGATTTTGCATTAACCGAAGAACAAAAAATACTTCAGGATATGGCAAAGAATTTTGCCGAAAATGAAATCAAACCCCATGTAGAAGAAGATGAAAAAAATCAGCATTGGCGCAAAGAAATATTCGATAAAATGGCTGAATTAGGTTTCTTCGGTTTCTGCATTGATGAGAAATATGGTGGAAACGGCATGGGCTATTTGGAAGGTGCCCTGGTCATCGAGCAAATCGCCAAAGTCCATACATCTTGGCGTATGGCCTTTAACATGCAGTGTTGGGGACCCTCTTTGACCATTCAAAAATTCGGAACAGAGGAACAGAAGCAGCATTACATTCCCAAATTTGTCAGCGGCGAATATATCGGCAGCTTCGCCATGACGGAAACCGATATCGGCTCCGATGTGGCCGGCATGAAATGTTTGGCGGAAGATAAAGGAGATCATTATCTCCTCAATGGAAATAAGATGTGGATTACGAACGGAACAGTTTCCAATCATGGCTTATTATATGTAAAGACCAATAAAGACGCCGGAGCCAATGGGATCAGCTGCTTTATCATGGATTACAGCCTCCGGGGCATTACCCGTAAAAAGATTCATGAAAAAGTGGGACTGCTGGCTTCCGATACGGCGGAAATTACTTTTGAAGATGTGAAGGTACCGAAAAAACTTATTCTGGGAACTGTCAACAAAGGATTCCAAATGTGCATGACCCAGTTGAATGCCACACGGCTCGGATGTGCAGCAGGCGCAGTGGGGCTTTCCGGAGCTATCCTGGACGCCTCCATTAAATACGCCAATGAAAGATCCCAGTTTGGACAAAAGATCGGCAAATTCCAGTTGATTCAACAACAGATTGCGGAAATGAAAATGGGACATGCCGCAATGGCTGATCTTGTTTACAAAGCGGCCTGGTTAAAGGATAAAGGCCTTCCCAACGTGATGGAAACATCGATGTCCAAACTTTACGGAGCTAAAGAGGTCGTTCACGCGGCCAATGAATGCATGAAGTTATTCGGATCATTTGGATATTCCGATGAATATCCCTGCGGCCGATTCCTGCGCGATGCAAAACAATTCGAAACGCTGGAAGGAACATCCAATATGCATACTATGATCGTGGCTAACGCCGCGCTTGGTTATGCCCCCAACAGAGTATAAGAGATCATTCAAATGATTTATCCAAGATGCTCAAATCGTTTTTTTGATCTAGATGAAACTTTTTCGTGTTTAAATGAAAAGCAAAGCACACGTGCTTGAACCGGTAAAATAAAATGAATATTCATGAATACCAGGCCAAAGAGATTCTGAAATCATACGGTATCCCGGTGCCGGGCGGGCGAATGGTGAAAACAGTCCGCCAAACTCAGAAGGCTGTAGAGGAATTCGGTCGTCTCTGTGTGTTGAAGGCGCAGATTTACGCCGGCGGCCGCGGGAAAGCCGGAGGAGTAAGAAAAGTACTGGACTCTCTGCAGGCCTGCGAAGTGGCAAAAGATCTCCTTAAAAAAAAGCTGGTGACTATTCAGACCGGAAGCAAGGGTCTGGCCGTCAAGTGTATTCTTGTTGAGGAAACAGTAGAAATCGAAAAAGAGTTTTATCTTTCCCTTACCCTGGACAGACGGACATCCCGCTATTGCCTTATCGCTTCTGCCCAAGGAGGCATGGATATCGAAGAAGTGGCGCGCGTGTCGCCGGAAAAACTTCATCCTCTTTATATTGATCCTTTCATCGGAGTGCGCTCCTATCATGCCCGCAAAATTGCCATGCTCTTGGGACTAAAAGGCAAAATTGCCGAAGATGGCGTCAAACTCATTCAGAACTTGTATAAAATCGTTTTAGAAAAGGATTGCTCATTAATCGAGATTAATCCTCTTGTTGTCAGCAAGGCTGGTGAGTTGATAGCCATGGATTGTAAAATAAATTTCGACGACAATGCCCTATTCCGTCACCCGGAGTATGAAAAAATGATTGATTTTTCCCAACTGGATACTCTGGAGATTCAGGCTAAAAAATTTGACCTCGCTTATATAAAATTAAACGGGAACATCGGCTGTATGGTGAATGGCGCAGGTCTGGCCATGGCCACACTGGATGTTTTGAAAGAATATGGGGGCGAACCGGCTAACTTCCTTGATGTCGGCGGCGGAGCAAACAGGGAAAAAGTGGCCGGAGCTTTCAGAATTATTTTAAAGGACAGGAATGTAAAAGGAATTTTTGTCAACATTTTCGGCGGCATTATGCGCTGTGATATAATCGCCCAAGGCATTATTGACGCCACAACTGATATAGCGTGTAATCTTCCCATCGTGGTAAGGATGGATGGAAGCCGTCTTACCGAAGGCAAGAGCCTTCTTTCTCAATCAGGGCTAAACGTCGAAACGGTTGATAATCTCGGAGATGGCGTAGCTAAAATAGTGCAGAGGGTGAGTAAAAAACGTAAAGTCATCGCCAATTGAGAAATAATTTTAAAGCTGACGGATAAAGAAATGGCCATTTTGATCAACAGTGATTCTAAAATAATTGTTCAAGGCATCACCGGCAAAAGCGGCCTTCTTCACGCTTTGCAGTGCCGTGATTACGGAAGCAATATTGTCGGAGGAGTCACTCCGGGAAAAGGCGGCACTACGATCGAGGGATTTCCCGTGTTCGATACCCTTGATCAAGCCATCCAGGCGACAGGAGCCTCGGTTTCCTTGATTTTAGTTCCCGCCCCCTGGGCGGCAGAGGCGATTCTGGAAGCGGCAGATGGCGGGATTGAACTGGCTGTTTGTATAACCGAAGGCATTCCTATACGCGATATGGTCGTTGTAAAAAAATATCTTCGGGACAGCAAAATGAACCTTGTTGGCCCGAATTGTCCGGGAGTTATCACTCCTGGTGAATGCGAAGTAGGAATCATGCCCGGTGCCATTCATAAAAAAGGAAACATCGGCGTTGTTTCCCGCAGCGGCACACTCACCTATGAGGCGGTAAAACAGCTAACTGAATCGGGTTTAGGCCAATCTACTTGCGTTGGTATCGGCGGAGATCCGATAATCGGTATGAGTTTCATCGATGTGTTGAAACTTTTCCAGGAGGATACTCAAACAAAAGCAGTCTTTATGATTGGCGAAATCGGCGGCGATGCGGAGGAAATAGCGGCCGAATGGATCAAAGAAAATATGAGAAAACCCGTTGCCTCTTTTATTGCCGGCCTGACGGCACCTCCGGGTAAACGCATGGGGCACGCCGGCGCGATTATTACCGGCGGCAAGGGCTTGGCGGCAGATAAAATCAGGGTACTTTCCGAATGCGGTGTTACCGTGGCGAAAAGTCCCACCAAAATAGCCGAGGCGATGAAACAGGCCTTAAATATACAAACCTCTAACAACTCATAGTTTGTGGAGCTTAATATGAAACAATATTTTGAGAAAATGGATCAATTAGGAAAAGCGCTTTCGCCGAAACAAATAGATAGTATGAAGGACAACATCGAACAGGCGGAAGAAATAATGAAGCAGCTCGATACCGAAGTAAAGAGGATTAAAAAAATAGGGGTAGCGCTGGAAACAATGCATGAGCGCGGTGAAATGAGCGTCTGGGAGCGCATTGATTATTTAGTCGATCCGGGAACATTTTGCCCGTTGCACACCATATTCGATCCGGAAAACGAGGAATCAGGCAGTACCGGTGTTGTTGACGGTCTGGCTCGTATCAACGGCAAATGGTGCATTCTGATCGGCTTTAACAATAAATGGATGGCCGGCGCCTGGATTGCCGGGCAGGCGGAAAACAATCTGCGGGTAACAGACATTGCCAAGATTCTCCATGTTCCGCTCGTCTGGCTGGTGAATTGCTCCGGTGTTAAACTTCCCGAACAGGAAAAGGTTTATGCGAATCGCCGCGGTCAGGGAACATGCTTTTTCCGTCATGCCGAACTGGAACAGATGGGCATACCCGTTATTGCCGGTATCTACGGAACCAATCCCGCCGGCGGCGGTTACCAGGCCATCAGCCCGACTATTTTGCTTGCTCATAAAAAAGCCAACATGGCTGTCGGCGGCAGCGGGATCGTGAGCGGTATGTCCCCGAAAGGTTCTTTTGATGAAGAAGGAGCGGAGGAGATTATCAACGCTACCAGACATTTTAAATCGGTTCCTCCGGGAAGTGTTAAAGTTCATTATGACGTAACTGGTTTTTTCAGCGCCGTTTTTGATGAAGAAAAGCAAGTCCTGGACGCGATCAAAGATTATATGGCGGATATGCCGGCTTATAATCCCAAGTTTTTCCGAGTGTCCCCGCCCGCGGAACCAAAATATTCACCTTCGGAAATTGCCTCCATTATTCCGATGAACAAAAAAAGGGTGTATGATTTCGAACAGGTTCTGGCCAGGCTGGTGGATAATTCCGAGCATCTGGAATTCCGTCCGGGATTCGGCCCGGAAATTTACACGGGTCTGGTAAAAATCAACGGCTATCTTATCGGCGCTATCGGTAACCGCCAGGGCATTCTACCTAATTACCCTGAATACACCAATGAATACATCGGCGTCGGAGGCAAGCTTTATCGTCAAGGCTTAATCAAAATGAGCGAATTCGTAACACTTTGTTCTCGCGACAAGATTCCGGTAATCTGGTTTCAGGATACCAGCGGAATCGATGTGGGAGATATCGCGGAAAAAGCAGAACTTCTGGGATTAGGTCAATCATTGATCTATTCCATTGAAAATACAAACCTGCCGATGATGCTTGTTGTTTTACGCAAGGGAACTGCCGCCGCGCATTATGTTTTAGGAGGTCCTACAGCCAATAACAATAACGCTTTCTCGCTGGGCACGGCCGCAACCGAAATCAATGTCATGCACGGAGAAACAGCGGCTGCCGCAAGTTATGCCCGCAGACTGGTCAAGGAAAAAGATGCGGGGAATCCTTTAAAACCCGTTATCGACAAAATGAATGAGATGGTCGAACATTATGACAAGACATCAGGGCCTTTGTTTTGTGCCCAGAAGGGTTTTGTGGATGAAGTTGTACGTTTTCACGAAATCCGTAAATATCTGGTGGCCTTTACCAATTGCGTTTATCAAAATCCGCAAGCGATTTGTCCTAAACATCATATGATTTTACCTCGAATCATACGTTCTGAGATCGTGAAAGGACTCGACAGGCCGGCAAATGTGCAGGGTTAAATAGCAAGGTGTCATGAGGAGGGATAAATCGCACTGATCTGATCTTTGCCGATAATGTCTTGCAGATCCTGTACCATTAAGAATACTTGCACTCGGAGATAAGGAGAACGGGCGAATCTAAACCCGTAAACGGATTTGATCGGGCTCCCTGATTGAAACCGATAATGAAATACTGAAAAAGTTAAAAACATGAATGACAGGGTTGCGAATAATTGGAATCGGTCGATTCTTTAATTAAATACGGGCGGTGAAATTAAATGGATTTTACATTGACGAAAGAACAAGAGATGTTTCGCGATATGGCGAAGGAATTCGCCGAGAGAGAGGTAGTACCTTCGGTTCAGGAAAGGGATCGTGAAGAACGCTTCTTTCCCGAAATAATGCAAAAGATGGCTAACCAAGGCTTCTTCGCCATCAAGGTCCCCCAGGAGATGGGCGGGCTCGGGCTGGACTGGACGACGATGGGGCTGGTAGCCGAGCAGATTGCGGCCGTTGATTTTTCGGTTGCACTTACCTTCTACATTCAGACCTCGCTGGAAATCATGCCAATACTCATTGCCGGAACAGAAGAGCAAAAAAAGAAATTCATCCCGGATTTGATGACCGGAAAAAAGATCGGTTGCCTCGCCGCGGTCGAGCCTAACGCCGGCAGCGACGCAACATCTGTCCAGACGACAGCCGTACCGGACGGCAACGAATGGGTTCTGAACGGAAACAAGAGTTGGATTACCAATGCGACGGTATCCGACTACAGTGTTGTCCTCGCTCAGGCAGACAAGAGCAAAGGAACAAAAGGGATCGCCACTTTCATTGTCGAAAATGGAATGCCCGGATACAGCAAAACCAAGATCAGCCATAAACTCGGGTGCCGCTCCTCCGATACCGGACAACTCTTCTTCCGGGACTGCCGGATTCCCAAAGACAACCTTCTTGGCGCGATCGGTAAAGGCATGGCGACCGCCCTGCAATGCATCGAATTCACTCGTTTCGGAATTTCCTGCATGGCCGTAGGTGTTACCCAGGCCTGCATCGATGCCAGCATCAAGTACGCCCTGGAGAGAAAGCAATTCGGAAGGCCGATCGGGAGCAACCAACTGATCCAGGAACAGATCGCCGATATGATCGTGGGAAATGAAGCGTCCCGGTGGCTCTCCTACCATGTTGCTTATATGAAAGACCAGGGAATCACGAGCACGCGGGAAACGGGCATTGCCAAGTACCACAATATGGACGTTGCAATGAAAGCGACCAGGACGGCCCTCGAAATACACGGTGCTTACGCCCTGACTGACGATTTTCCGATGGAGAGATTCTATCGGGACATGACCGGACCTCTGATCTTCGGCGGAACGGCCAATGTTCAGAGACTTGTGATCGGCAGGTTTGCACTGGGCATTGATGCATTCCGATGAAGGGTGTTTTATGGACAAGTTTGATGCGATTGTCGTAGGAGCAGGACCCGCCGGTTGTGCAACTGCGTATACAATGGCCAGAGAGGGCTTGCAGGTCCTCGTTCTGGAGCGCGGAAAATATCCCGGCGCCAAAAACATGTGGGGAGGCGCCTTTTTCGGCCCCGTGATGGAAGAGATTTTTCCTGATTTCTGGAAAGAAGCTCCGGTGGAAAGATCCGTGAGCCGCCATACCATTTCCATGCTTACGGAACACGAATCATTATCGTTTGATTTCCGGTCGGACCGGGCAGACAAAAACCACGGTTTTATCATTCTGCGGGCGAAATTCGACCAATGGCTCGCCAAGAAGGCGGAGCAAGCCGGGGCTATCATCGCCACCAGCCTCGAAGCGGACGATTTTCTTTACGAAGGCGGTGCCGTCGCCGGTGTTAAGGTGGGAAGTGAAAGCTTCCCCGCCAGTGTGGTTATTCTAGCCGACGGTGCCAATTCACTTCTCGCTGCTAAAGCGGGACTACGCAAGGAATTCGGCCTTCATGACGTGAAGCAGGGGGTCAAAGAGGTAATCCAACTGCCGCGCGAGGTCATTGAGGATCGTTTTGGACTACAGGATGACGAAGGGGCCGCCCTGGAGTTCATTGGATCTTGCACCCGCGGTCTTCCCGGGGGCGGATTCTTGTATACGAATCATGACAGTCTATCGGTTGGCGTTGTCGTCCAACTCGCCGCAGTCGGCGAACAAAAAGTAAAAGCATCGGACCTTTTGGAGGATTTCAAAAACCATCCTCTGATCCAGCGATATATCAGCAAGGGCAAGACGGTCGAATATTCCGCCCATCTGATTCCGGTAACGGGAGTAAAAATTCTCCCTACGTTTGCGAAAGACGGCATTCTCATTACCGGAGATGCAGCCGGACTTGTTCTGGGGACGGGCTTGATCCTGGAAGGAGCGAACTTCGCCATGGCTTCGGGAGTTGCCGCCGCCCAGACGGTGATCAAAGCCAAAAAAGCAGGAGATTTTACAACAAAAGCGCTGGACCACTATGAAGGGCTTCTGAAGAGCCGGTTTGTTCTGAAGGAATTGAATGCCTTCAAACGGGCGCCGGAATTCTTGGAGAATGAGAGAATTTACAACACATACCCCGAACTTCTCTGCTCGGCGGCAATGAAGATGTTCGAGAATGACGGCACGGTGCGGGAAGGATCATTTAAAACCCTGATGGGGTCAATGAAGGGAAAGATTTCAATCTGGCAATTAATGAAAGATGCGTGGATGGCAAAGGAGTCGCTGTGAAAGTCGAAGAAAAATTAGCCCTGAATAAATTCGAAATCGACAAGGAAGTTCATATTACCGTGGATGAATCAAAATGCCGGGAATGCAACATGACGGTTTGCGTTTATACCTGTCCAGCCGATTGCTACGTTCTCAGAGACCAGCATATTACCTTTTCCTATGAAGGATGTCTGGAATGCGGCAGCTGCAGGATCGCCTGCGATAAGGGCGCCATCAAATGGGTGAACCCACGCGGCGGTTTCGGCATAAGTTATCAATTCGGTTAAAAAGGAGACAGATAGTGGAAATAATCGTCTGTATTAAACCGGTGCTTGATCCGGATTTACCCCCGATGAAATTTAGTATCGATGCGCAAAAGAACTGCGTGATTCCACCCGAGGGAATGCCCGCGGTCATGAATCCATATGATGCATTAGCTGTGGAGGCTGCTCTTCAGATTAAGGAAAAACAAAAGGGTAAGGTTACCGTCATCACCCTGGGATCGGGAGAAGATGTGCAAAGAAAGGCCCTGGCCATGGGTGCTGATGAAGCCGTCATCGTGAAAGTGGAGGGTTTGCAGGAGTTCGATGGACCCGCCAAAGCATCCCTCCTGTCTTGCGCGATCAAAAAAATAGGATCTTATGACCTTGTCATTTGCGGGCGTCAGGCGGCCGATTGGGATCTCGGGGTAACAGGATCGATGACGGCCGAATATTTGGGAATCCCGGTCCTGACAAGGGCAAAAAAGATAGAAATTACGGATGGAAAGCTGAGGATTGAACGGATTACGGCAAACGGCAATGAAACTTACGAAACGGTTTTGCCGGCTCTGGTAACCGTGAGCTCTGAGATGGGAAAGCCCCGAATTCCATCCGGATGGGGCATTATTAATGCAACCAAAAAATCAATTATATCCTGGTCGCAAAGCGACTTGGGAGACAACCATCGGAAAGTCTTAGGCAGAAACCCTCTCCTCAAACTCTACGCCTCCTCCAACGAGAGGAAGTGTGAACTCATTGCGGGAAAAAACACCGAAGAAGCTGCGGGCAGGCTTGCCGACCTCATCGCTAATATGACGGGGAAGTGAGGAAAAAGCATGAGTAATGGACGAAAAATATTGGTTATCGGAGAACTCGATCAAAAAGGCGGTTATACTTCCCTGTCAGGCGAATTACTAGGTGGGGCAAGAAAGCTCGCTGATGAATTGGGTGGAAGCGTTGATGTGTTGCTGGTGGCATCCGGAAATCAGGACTGGAAAAATCTTTGTCGCGGTGCGGATAGGGTTTTCGTTATCGAAAATCCCAATGTCACGATATTTGATATCGACACAATCACGACAGTAGCAGAAGAACTCTGTAAAAAGAACAGCCCTGAACTCTGTTTGATGGGACAGACTGATCTCGGACGCGATGTCGCGCCGCGTCTGGCCGCTCGTCTCGATGTGGGATTATGCATGGATTGCACGGAAGTCAAATATGAAAATGATAAAAACTGTTTTGTTCAGACAAGGCCCGTTTATGGTGGAAAGGCCATGGCTATATTTGCGTCGTCACTGGGGAGATTACAAATAGATACGATCCGGCCCAAAACAATGCCGCCCCTGGATAGACAGGAAAAACGAAGCGGCGAAAGGGTCACCATAGCAGATGATAAAATTAAAATTCAGGGCAATGTTAAACTGATCAATTGCGAAAAAAACCGGGAAGATGGAATCCGATTGGAAGATGCTAAAATCATCGTTGCGGGAGGTGGCGGTCTCGGTGATGCCAAGGGATTTGAGATCTTGGGTGAACTCGCACGAGTTCTGAATGCGGCCGTTGGCGCCACGCGCGTGCCCGTCGATGAAAAATGGGTTCCGCATCATATGGAAATAGGACAAACCGGGAAGATTGTCAGCCCCGATCTCTACATTGCTGTCGGCATTTCCGGTGCTGCTCAGCACATTACAGGAATTCTGGGGTCCGGTAAAATTGTCGCCATTAACAAAGATCCGGATGCCAATATCTTCCGCGTTTCGGACTTCGGACTTGTTGCCGATTACAAAGATGCTCTGCCCATTCTGGTGGAAAAACTGAAGGGAAAAGCTGCCTGATACGGATACATCCCATTTCAAAATTTCGGAGGAATCGTGAGTACGCAAGAAAAAATTAAATTAATGAGGAACAAGGAAAAGAAAATCGAGCTAGGCGGCGGCGAAAAAGCACTTGCAAAAATCAAGGCCACGGGGCGATTAACTGCACGCGAGAGATTGGCACGTCTCTTCGATCCGGCGACATTTGTCGAGTTGGATAAATTTGCCGAACATCGTTGCGCCAATTTCGAAATGGATAAGATGGAAGTCCCCGGTGAAGGTGTGGTCACAGGCTACGGTATGATCAATAATCGAACCGTTTTCGCCTTTGCACAGGATTTCAGCGCAATGGGCGGGTCACTGGGCGAGATGCATGCCGTAAAGATCTGCAAGGCTATGGATAGAGCCGTGTCAGTTGGGGCTCCTATTGTGGGACTTAACGATTCCGGCGGCGCCCGCATTCAGGAGGGAGTGGATTCCCTTGCCGGTTACGGCTATATTTTTAGCAGGAATGTCAAGGCATCGGGCATCGTTCCGCAGATCAGCGCTATCATGGGCCCTTCCGCGGGCGGCGCTGTTTATTCACCGGCCTTGATGGATTTCATTTATATGATCGATCAAGAATACTCTCAGATGTTCATCACCGGACCCCAGGTTCTGAAAACAGTTATGGATGAGGACGTGAGCGCAACGGAACTGGGCGGAGCTATGACCCATAACACAAAGAGCGGGAACGTTCATTTTGTTGCAGTAAGCGATGAGGACTGTATCGACCAAATTAAAAAGCTCCTCAGTTATCTTCCCTCAAACAATCGAGAGAAAGCTCCCGTCATTATTCCCTGCACTGACCCCGTTGACCGCATGGATGAGGAACTAAACACAATAGTACCCGATAAAAGCAGCCGCCCCTACGATATGAAAAAACTTATCAGAATGGTCGTCGACAATGGTGAAATTTACGAGAGCCAAGCTATTTACGCAAGAAACATAATTACCTGTTTCGGCCGCATGAATGGCCAATCGGTGGGGATCATAGCTAACCAACCAAAGGTGCTCGCCGGCTGCCTGGACATCAATTCCTCTGATAAGGCTTCGCGATTTATACGCTTTTGCGACTGTTTTAATCTGCCTCTCCTGACCTTTGTTGATGTGCCCGGGTACCTTCCCGGCACAGCGCAGGAATTCGGCGGGATTATCCGTCATGGAGCCAAGATGCTGTATGTTTACCCGGAGGCGACCGTACCGAAGATCACTATTCCGATCAGAAAGGCTTACGGCGGATCTTATATAGGGATGTGCTCCGGCCAATCGGGGGCGGATATTGTGATGGCCTGGCCGTGCGCTGAGATCGCCGTGATGGGCGCAGAGGGCGCAGCGAGAATAATCTTCCGCAAAGAAGATCCCGAGACACTGAAAAAAAAGATGGCGGAATATGTCGAAACATTTGCCACACCCTATCAGGCCGCCGGTCATGCGCTCATCGAGCAGGTCATCGAGCCCAAAGAAACCCGACCTGCGATCATCAAGGCGCTGAAGATGCTTGACGGAAAAAGAGATGAACCTCGTCTTTGGAGGAAACATGGAAATATGCCGCTTTAAGTGACGGCACGATTTCCTTGGACAATTCACAGATGGGAATATATAGGTTTTTTGCCATATGAATAGTCTAACTATTTCCAGCACGGGATAGATCGATATGAAAATTCTAAGAGTAAAAATGCAAGATGAGAAGATTACCAGCGAAAATCTTCCTCAGGAATGGCAATACCTTGGCGGCAGCGCCCTCATTGCCAAGATTATGAACAAAGAAGTTCCGTCAAGCGCCGATCCTTTGGGCGCCGAGAACCACTTAATTATTGCCGCCGGTCCTCTTGCCGGCACGAAAGCTCCGCAGCTGGGAAGAATATCGATCGGCGCCAAAAGTCCTCTGACAATGGGAATAAAGGAGGCAAACTCCGGCGGTCCTGCTGCACAAATTCTCGATCGACTGGGAATTCGTGCTATTATCGTTCAGGGATTACCAAAAAACAATAAGTTATACTGTTTGTTCATATCGAAAGATAAGGCGCTATTAATTCCTGCTGACGAATACCGCGGTATGAAGAATTATGCTCTGGTTAACGCTCTGCAAAAAAAGTACTCAGAAAAAATAGCCGTTATCTCGACAGGGATCGCGGGTGAGAGAAAATATAAAGGCGCGTCGGTTTCGCTTACGGATATACTCGGAGACCCATCACGAAACGCCGCCAGGGGGGGCTTAGGCGCTGTCATGGGCTCAAAAGGACTAAAGGCGATTATTTTGGATTCCTCAGATACGGCTCAAGTTGATTTTGCCCATCCCGAAGAATTTCGGAAAGCCGTCAGATCGTGGGCTGATACCATCAAACACGATGTCAGTTGCAGTCTTTATTCACGATTCGGTACCCCGTTTGCGATTAACAACTCCGCCAGCCACGGCACCCTGCCCGCGAATAATTACCATTCGGGCCGGCCGGATAACTTCATTGCCGTCAGCGGCAACAGCATCCAGAAAATTCTTTTTGAACGCGGGGGGAAAATGCACGGCTGTATGCCCGGCTGTCTTGTTCAGTGTTCCATCATTTATCCCGATAAAGACGGAAAACGTCTTTGTGGCGCTTATGAATACGAAACGATTGCCCTTCTGGGAACGAACCTGGGCATCACCGATAACGACGCCATCGCCAAACTAAAATTCATGTGCGATGATTTAGGTGTCGACGGAGTCGAAACAGGAAGCGCGCTCGGTGTCGCGGCTGAAGCCCACAAAATGAAATGGGGCGATGAGAAATCAGCTGTAAAGCTTTTCGAGGAAATCGAAAAGGCAACCCCATTGGGTGTTGCACTGGGAAACGGCGTGGTCGCTACCGCCAAATATCTGAACATTAGCCGTGTACCGGCATTTAAAGGTCAAGCCATACCGGCACACGACCCAAGATCGGTTAAAGGAACAGGTATGACCTATTTTACCAGCCCGATGGGCGCCGATCATACAGCCGGGCTTACCTATCGTATGCCCAAAAATAAAGATCAGCAGGCGGAAAATTCTCTTAGGTCCCAGATTCAGGCCGTTACCTGTGACGCGTTCAGTTA